>CAYOHN010000289.1:0-4957 GCA_964403735.1 uncultured Spirochaetales bacterium
AAAAAATCCTCCAGATCGGCTTTGTTTCCATCGTTGAACTTCACCCTTACGCGCCCGCCGCGAATCGCGAACAGCGAGCGTTCGGGGCTGCTGCGCGCGGCTTCGAGCTCGAGCTCGAGCAGCGGGCGCGGGACGCCGCGCGCGCGCAGCAGCACGAGCGTTCCCTCGCGCTGCACCTGGACCAGCGGGCGCACGAAGCGCGGCAGCCAGCTCGTGTACTCGCGCGCCACCCACGCGGCGTCGCGGCCCGGCGGCAGCGGGAGCCGCTGCACCGAGCGCACCGTCGACGGACGCGGCTGCGGCCGGGCGCGCAGCGTCTGCGCGAGCGCTTCGGCGAACGGAACGCCGGGCTGCCCCATCCGCTCCTGCAGCCAGCGATCGCGCGCCACCATCGGGTGTCGCAGGCTCTCGACCAGCGGCGCCACCAGCGCGCGCGGCGTGCCGGTGACGAGCGTCACCCACAGGCGCGACAGTCCCGGACTCATCAGCGGCACCGGCAGGAACAGTCGCCGCTTGCCGAGCGCGCGGGCCGTGGCGCGCATCAGATCTCGGTACGAGAGCACCTCCGGACCGCCGACCTCGCAGATGCGGCCGATCGTCTCGGGATCTTCGACGCAGCGGACGAGGAGGGCGACGACGTCGTCGAGCGCGATCGGCTCCGACGGCGTCAGCGTCCACGCGGGACACACCATCACCGGAAGTCGCGCGACCAGCTTGACGACGATGTCGAGCGACGAGCCGCCCGGGCCGACGACCATCGCCGCGCGCACTGCGGTGACCGGCACGCCGTGTCCGGCGAGCGCGCTTTCCACCTCCAGCCGACTCGCCAGATGCGCGGAGAGCTCCAGGCGCTCGGCGTCGCCGTGCGGCACGAGGCCACCGAGATAGACGATGCGCCGCACGCCAGCGCTGGCCGCGGCGCGGCCGAAGTTGTCGGCGAGCAGCAGGTCGAGATCTTCGAAGCGCCCCTGCGTGAGCCGCGCGGACGGCAGCATCGAGTGGACCAGATAGACCGCCACGTCGGCGCCGGCGAGCGCAGCCTCGGTCTCGCGCACCGAGAACAGATCGCAGCGCCGCCACTCGACGGGGCCGTCGGAGCGCGCAGTTTCCGGCGGCTCGCGGCGCCGCAGCGCGATGACGTCGGCGATCTCGGCGAGCGCGGGGACCAGCGCGCGGCCGACGAAGCCGGTGGCGCCGGCAACGGCGACGCGCGGGCGTGCGGGCACGGAGCGGGGGACGGTCATCGCGCTCAACGGATCAACCGCTGGCTCGCTCGAACGCGTCGCGCACGTCGAGCGGCACGTCGAGCGCCTCGAGTCCGTCGTAGAGACAGGCGAGCGCGATGCCGAGCGGCACGAAGCCCGGGTGCAGCGCCTGGCCGGCGTCGCGGCAGCGCACGAAGACCTCGTGGAAGCTGGCGCGGAACTCGTCGGTGCGGAACCGGACGGCGCGCTGGTCCTCGGCGCCGAAGTGGTCGCGCAGTACCGGTGCGGCCTCGGCGAGCCCGAGCGCCTCGATCCCCGCGTCGAAACGGGCCTCGTCGTCGCGATAGAAGCCGGCGTAGAGATCGCGGACCGCCGTCAGGAACTCGGGATCCCAGCGCACCCACGCCGAGCGCGGCGCCCACAGCGGCGGCCCTGCATCCGGGGCGGGCATCAGGCGGCCAGCGCGCAAATCCAACAGCGACGTCTCGCCGGCGAACAGTTGGCCGAAGTAGAGCTCGAGCGCGCGTCGTCCGAGCACTCGGCGGGCGTCGGCGTCGAGCGAATCGGGTTCGCCAGCCAAGGCGGCGCGCCACGCATCCTCGTCGTCCGCGACGATCCGGATCTCGATGCCGTGTTCCGCCAGCACGCGCTGGATCTCCGTGCGCGCGCGGCGGAAGGACTTGCCATCCGCCGCGGCGCGCACGAGACCCTTCACCTGATTCGTGAGCGCACCGAGTGGCATCACGTCGAAGAAGGCCGGCGTCGCGAAGTCCAGGAACCAGCGCCACTCGGTCCCGCGGACCCAGCGGAGCAGGAGGCCGACGCCGGCACGCACGATGGGTCGGAACTCAGGCGGGCTTCGCGGCCCACGAGATGCAGTGGCCCTTGGCGGCCACGACACCCTGCGGGAACAGCGTGCACTTGCCGCGATCGTTCTCGCCGGCGGTGTACAGCACGCAGCCCGAGCACACCTTGTCCGGATACGGCGACTCGTTGACATACTGGATGCCGCTGATGATCGCCTCGTTCGCCGGGATCTCGGTCACCAGCTTCGTGTCGTCGGCGCGCGCCGCCCGGCCGCCGAGCGCCAGGCCGCCCACGGTGGCCGCGAGCCCGAGGCCCAACCTGCCGAACTCCCGTCGCGTCCAGCCCGACGCGTCGTTTCCGCGATCCGACCCGCGATCCGACCCGCGATCCGACGTCTTCACGCGATCCAGCATTTCCACGCGATCCGACATTTCCACCTGATTCACCGTTCGATCCTGCATGAAAGACCTCCGTGAGAGGGGGCGAAGAATAGCCGGCGTCCACTGGGTGTCGATTTGGAAATGGGACGAAAACCGGTCTGTATGGATCGGTCGAAGTCGCCCGCTGCTACGCTACGCGGGGGTCGAGACCATGACCGAACGTCTTTCCATCGAAGCCAGGCGGCCATCACTCGCCACGCGCCGCGAAGGAAGCGGCGACGTCGGTCTCCCGTCTGGTGCTGGTGCACGCCTCGGCCGACGCCTGCTCGGCACGGCGCTGCTGGTCGGCTCGATCGGCCTCGCGTCGTGTCACGGCTTCGTGTCGGCAATCTTCGGATGAGCAACCCTGGGACGAGTAAACCCGGGATGCGCGAACCCGGGACCAGCGAGCCTCGGATGAGCGAACGGTCGTCGGTCGCGCGACCGCGATCACGGCCGCTGCGCGCGCGACCGCGCGCCGGCGGGGCGAGTGGCCTGGCCCGCATCGGCGACGAGTGGCGTCGTCGCTGGCAGGAGTTCTCGCCGCGCGGGCTGCTCCTCTACGTGCTGCCGCTGCCGCTGCTGCCGGCGGCCTTGATCTCGCTGCTGCGCGGAGACTACGCGCGGCTCGGCGCGCACGTGGCCGGGCTCGCGCTGCTGCTCGGCGGAACCGTGATGGCCCGCCGCGGCCTGCGCGCCGAGGCGCGCTGGCGGCGCCGCCACGTCGCGCGGGCGCCGCGGCCGTGGAAGACGGTCGGCGCGCTCGCGCTGTCGGCCGGCGTCGCCGTCGTCGCAAGCGGCTCGATCGGACATCCGCCGTGGGTTTCGGCCGGCTTCGCACTCGCGGCGTTCGTCGGCTTCGGACTCGCCTACGGCCTCGATCCGCGCCGCGCCAAGCCGGCGCCAGCGAGTGTGGACGGGTACTCGACCGGCGAGGTCGAGCAGGCGATCGACGAGGCGGAGGCGGCGATCGCGCGCATCGAGGCGGCACGCGCCGCGTTCGGCCCCGGCGAGCTGGGCCAGCGGCTCGGGCGCATCACGGACCTGGCGCGCCAGATGGTGGCACGGGTCGACGAGGATCCGCGCCACTTGCGCCGCGCCCGGCGCTTCCTGCGCGTGTATCTCGATGGCACGCAGCAGGTCTGCGAGGGCTGGGCGCGCACGCACGGCCGGCGGCCCGCGGAACTCGACGAGCGTTTCCGGCGCGTGCTCGTCACCATCGAGGACGTGTTCGTCGCGCAGCGCGAGAAGCTGCTGGCCGACGAGGTCGAGGACCTCGACGTCCAGGTGGAGGTGCTGTCGCACCAGCTCCGGCGAGAGGGCGTCGGCCGAGGGGAGGGCACGCATTGAGCGAGCAGCACGGCGAGCCTCGAGGGCAACGAGCGGACGGCAGCGGCGCCGTGACCTATGCGACGGCCACGCCCGAGGAACGCGCGCGAATCGATGCGCACCTCGCCGAGATCGATCTCGCGGATCCGCGCTCGGTGCTGTTCTTCGGCAGTCGCGCGCAGCAGGAGCTGACGGAGCTCAGCGATCGCATGCTCGAAGGCGTGCGCACCAAGGACGCCGAGGGCGCCGGGGAGGCGCTGGGTGCGATGGTCGGCGCGCTGCGCGGCTTCGAGCCGGCGCGCCTCGATCCGAAGCGCGGGCAGGGACTGCTCGGGCGTCTGCTGGGTCGCGGCCCGTCGCTCGCGCGCATCCTGCAGCGCTACGAGGAGGTGCGCCGCCAGATCGATCGCATCGGCGACGAACTCGAGACGCACAAGACCCAGCTTCTGACCGACGTCGTCTCGCTCGATCGCCTCTACGCGACGACGCTCGAGTACTTCCGCGGGCTCGAGTTCTACCTGGCGGCCGGCGTCGAGCAGCTGCGCCGGCTCGACGAGGAGCAGCTGCCGGCAGCCGAGGCGGCTGCGCACGCCGATGACCTGCTCGCCGCGCAGCGCGTGCGCGATCTGCGCGCGGTGCGCGACGACCTCGAGCGCCGCGTGCACGATCTGCGGCTCACGCGCCAGGTGACGATGCAGAGCCTGCCGAGCCTGCGCCTGGTGCAGGAGAACGACAAGGGACTGATCGGCAGGATCGAGTCCGTGCTGGTCAACACCGTGCCGCTTTGGCGGCAGCAGCTCGCGACCGCCGTCACGATCCTGCGTTCCGGCGCCGCCGCCCACGCGGTGCGCGCGGCGAGCGATCTCACCAACGAGCTGCTCACGGCCAACGCCGACCAGCTGCGCACGGCAAACGCCGAGACGCGCCGGCAACTGGAACGCGGCGTCTTCGACCTCGACGCCGTCGAGCACGCGAATCAGCAGCTCGTGGCGACGATCGAGGACAGCCTGCAGATCGCCGCCGAGGGCCGCCGCGCACGGGCCGACGCGGCGCAGCAGTTGGCGGCGTGCGAGGCCGAGCTGCGTCGCACGTTGGTGTCTGCGGGGGCGCGCGCGGACGCGGCGGCCGGAGCGCCCGCGGCGTCTGCAGGAGATCCGGAGCCGCGCTGACGCGTGGGCTCGGCGGCGGTGGGCGACC
>CAYOHN010000290.1:0-4950 GCA_964403735.1 uncultured Spirochaetales bacterium
CGAGACTCGCGCAGCCGGTTCGGCGTGTCAGGAACGCGGTTCGTCGAACGGATACCCACCAGGTCGGTCCCGAAGACGCTCAGGAGCACGAGCCCGACGATCACGCCGGTGATCAGCACGTGCAGCCAGAACTCCCGTTCGGCCGCGGGAAAGAAGCCCGCCCCGTAGCTGCCGAACGCGTAGGCGTAGACGGACAGCAGCACCACGTAGCTGAGCAGCAGCAGGATGTTGGCGGCGCCGGTCACGATGCCGCCGCCGAAGGCGCGGTTCAGGAACTCGACGGTGCCGCCTTCGCCGGGGAATCGGAGCGTGAGCTCGAGGTACGAGTAGCTGGTGAGTAGCGCGACCAGGCCCGCGATCGCGAAGGCGATCGGCGCACCACCGCGGGTGATCTCGATCGTCTCCCGGTGTGCCCGTGCCGAGGTGGTGCGCGGGGGGTCCGCCTCCGCCCCCGTATGCTCTCGGGCGATGAACGAGTCGAAGCGCAACGACGGATCAGCAAACAAGCGGTGGATCGTGCGCCGATCGCTACCCGTGATGGAAAACCCCGCCGGGGAGTGGGCTCCGAGCCGGCACGGTGCCACTGATCCTGCGCAGAAGCGCCCGCAAGTGCGGCGGTTGCCGCGGATCGGAGAGATGCGGACCCCGAGCTGAACGGATCGCAGCCCGGCCGCCGGCTTCAGCCCGGACCGCCGGCCTCAGAGTGGCCGGCCGGCCGCCGCGGCGCGCTCCTCGAGCTGGGCGAGGTAGGCCTCCGCCTGCGTTATCGCTCTCTGCGCGGCATCGCGTTCCGAAATCACCACGGCGCGCGCGTCCCCGCGCGGGTAGTCGTTGCGGATCATGTTCGCGTAGCGCTGTTGCGCGAGGTCGAGGCGTTCTTTCGCGGCTGCGAGGTCGCTCCTCGCGCGTTCGGCCTGGGCCTCCCAGTTGCCGTTCTCGATCGGCGGCAGCGCGATCGGGGCCGCTGCGGGCACGTCGTCGGTTGCGTGCTCCGCGCTTTCGTCCACGGAATCCAGGCTCATGCTCCGGCCGTCGTCGACGCTGTCGAGTGAGTGCGTGCTGCCGTCGTCGGCGCTGTCGAGTGAGTGCGTGCTGCCCTCGTCGGCGCTGTCGAGTGAGTGCGTGCTGCCGTCATCGGCGCTGCCCAGCGAGTGCGTCCGTCCGTCATCGACACTGTCGAGCGAGTGGGTCTTGCCGCCGTCGACGCTGTCGAGGCTGTGGAAGCCATCGTCGTCGCCATCGTCGTCGCTCTCGGCGAAGACGGGCGTGGCCGCGAAGATCGCGGTCGCGGCGGCGACGAGCGCGGATCGGAAGGCTGCGTGGAGCATCTGGTGCATCGGGTCCTCCTGCCGAGTCGGTCGACACCTCCTCATCGGCCGGATTGCAGGCGCCCTGAACCGCGCGACTTCGCCGGCTGAGGTTGATTCCACTCGATCCAGCCGAAGCCGCGCCGACCCGCCCGATCGCGGAATTCCGCGAGGCAGCGCGGGAAGCGCAATTCTCGGCCATCCGGGTCGACGAGGAGGACGGGAGCATGGAAACGCGACGTGACGTCGAGTGTGAGCGGTCCGACCTCGAGCACAGCGCCGCAGGCAGAGCCGAAGGGAAGCGGCCCGGTCGTGAGTCGCGGCAACATGGCCGCCCACTGCCGCGACGAGGCCGCGAGCTTCCACGGCGTGAAGCCCGCGTACCTCCTGACCGGACAGATCACGGCCGCGGCCGGTGGCGGCTCGACGATGGCCGTCTCGAGGTAGCCCTGATCGAGCGCGCCGAGCACCCGCACAAGAGTCGTTGGGCGGATCGCCGTTCCCTGGCAGGGCGAGACCGGAGGGCCCGTCGAGGTCCGGAACCGGAGTCGACGCAAGCTGCCGCTCGCCTTCGACCACGCCGACATCCTCGGCATGGCGGTGAAACGGATCCGCGGGAAGCTCGACTACACCCCGATCGGGTTTCAGCTCCTGCCAGAGACCTTCACGCTACGCCGTCTCCAGTCCGTTCACGAGACGATCCTCGGCCGCGCGCTCAACAAGGATTCGTTCCGCCGGCGGATGCTCGCTTCTGGCCTTCTCGAGGCAAGTGGCGAACGCGAAACCGAAGTGGGTCACCGTCCGGCGGAGCTGTACCGGTTCACGAAGCGCTCGGCGATCTGAGTGAGCGCATCCAGAAAGGAAGCAGTCATGGCAGAGATCCGAAACTACACGTTACTGAGACACCTTCGGGCGGAGCCGAGCTTCCACATCCTGCGCTTCCGGTGCGGAAGCGGGTGGCGAGCGGCCGCGGCCTGGCCTTCTGGTTCCGTCCGCTCACTACGAGCATCGCGGAGATCCCGATGGACGTCCGGGAGCTCCCGTTCCTCTTCCACGGACGCACCCAGGACTTCCAGGATGCCACGGTGCAGGGAGTGATCACCTTCCGCGTGATCGATCCGGAGAAGGTCGCCGAGCGTGTGGACTTCGCCATCGACCTGCGGACCGGCGCCCTCCTCGAGCAGCCCCTCGAGAAGTTGGCCGGGCTGCTCACCGAACTCGCCCAGCAGTTCGCACTCGGCTACGTCGCGCAGACGCCGCTTCGTCGCGTGCTGGCGGAGGGCGTAGCCGAGATCCGCGAGCGCATCTGGGGGGGGGGACTCCGTGAGGAAGCTGCCATGGCGGAGATGGGACTCGACATCGTCGCCGTCCGGGTCGGTGCGGTGAAGCCGATCGCGGATGTCGAGAAGGCGCTCCAGATCCCCGTCCGCGAAGCCATTCAGCAGGAGGCCGACGTGGCGACGTTCCGCCGACGCGCGGAGGCCGTCGAGAAGGAGCGCGCCATCCAGGAGAACGAACTCCAGAACCAGATCGAGCTGGCCCGCCGGGAGGCCAACCTGATTCATTAGCGCGGCGAGAACGAGAACAAGCGGGCCACGGACGAGGCGGAGGAAGCGCACATCGCCGCCGAGGCAGAGGCCGAGCGCACCACCATCGGAGCGCGGGCCCAGGCCGAGAGTATCGGCTTCATCGAAGAAGCGAAGGTCAAGGCGGAGCAGAAGCGGATGGCGATCTACCGCGACTTCCCGACCGAGCGCCTTCTGGGCCTCGCCGCCCAGCGCCTGGCGGGCAAGCTGCAGCGCATCGAGCACATCAACCTGACGCCCGATCTGCTGGGCGGCCTGCTGACCAACCTGGTCGAAGCCGGCACCCAGCGCCTCGAACGCGAGACGCAACGCTAGCCATGGCGGTCCCGGTTCCGCGCGTGGTGGTGGTGACCCGGAGCACGCCGTACGACGCGCTCTTGGACCGCCAAGCCACGCGCGGGCAGGCCCAGTTCTTCCTGGAGACGCGCGGCGAGGACATCGAGCAGATCGAAGCTTCCCACCGTCGGTTCTTGCAGGCGCTCGGCTTCGTCTTGCAATCGATTCCCCCGAAGTGGCGGCGCGCCCAGGTCGATCGACGGGATCTGGATCGCTTCCTCTTCGAGCCGGAAGACATCATCGTGGCCGTGGGCCAAGAAGGCCTCGTGGCCAACGTCGCCAGATATCTGGATGGCCAGCCGGTCATCGGTATCAATCCGCTGCCGGACCAGTACGACGGGATCCTCGTTCCCCACCCTCCTGCAGCCGCTGCCGACCTGCTTCCCGCGGCCGCAGCGACGCGCGTGCGCATGGAGCAGCGGACCATGGTGGAAGCCGAACTCGACGACGGCCAGCGACTCCTGGCTCTCAACGAGGTCTTCGTCGGCCACCGAAGCCACCAGTCGGCACGCTATCGGCTCGCCGTGACGGAGCAGCCCGAGCGCCAATCTTCTTCGGGTCTGATCGTTACGATGGGGACCGGAGCCACCGGCTGGGCCCGCTCGATCAACCTCTCGCGCGGCCACTTGCTCGAACTTCCGAAGCCGACGGACCAGAACCTGGCTTTCTTCGTGCGCGAAGCCTTCCCGAGCATCGCCACGGGCGTAGAACTCACGAGCGGAATCCTCGAGGGCGCACAGTCGCTCTCGGTGTCGTCCGAGATGAACGAAGGCGGAGTGATCTTCGGCGACGGGATCGAGGCGGACCGTCTGGACTTCGCGTGGGGGCGAACCGTGAGGATCCGTGCAGCCGCCGGAAGTCTCTCGCTGGTCGCTGCCTAGACCCTCGGTCGAAAGGGGTGACGAGATGGCTGGCGGTTGTCTCGCTCGTTCCTCGCCGATCGACACAGGGACTCCTCGGAGACGCTGGCGTCCACCCCGACCCATCCGCTTCAATTGACACGCACACTGCCAATTCATAGAATCGTCTGATTCGACTCGGAGGTCGCGACCCATGCAGGTGTTCCGGACGCCCGACGCGCGGTTCTCTGGGCTCAGCGGGTACGCCTTCCCTCCGCACTACACCGACGTCACGGCCGCCGACGGAACCGCCCTGCGCATGCACTTCGTCGACGAGGGCCCACGCGACGGCGAGACGATCCTCTGCCTCCACGGGCAGCCCTCGTGGTCCTACCTCTACCGCAAGATGATCCCGCTGCTCACCGCCGCCGGGCACCGCGTCCTCGCGCCGGACCTGATCGGCTTCGGGCGCTCGGACAAGCCTGCGAGCGTGGAGGACTACAGCTACGCCGCCCATGTCGACTGGCTGCACCAATGGCTCATCGGGCTCGACCTCCGCAGCGTCACGCTGGTGTGTCAGGACTGGGGCGGGCTGATCGGTCTTCGCGTCGTCGCGTTGGAGCCAGATCGCTTCGCGCGGCTCATCATCGCGAACACGGGGCTTCCCGACAGCCAGGCGATCTCGGACGAGGCGGCTGCGGCGCTCGGTCAGCTCTACCCGCAGATCCCCGTTCCGGACGCCGCGGCGGTCGTGGAGCAGTTACGGACGCGGGCGCCTGCCGCGTTCCTGTACTGGGTGAAGTACGCCAGTGACTCGCCGGCGTTCTCGGTGCGCGACGTGTTCGGGATTCTGTCGCAGATCGACGATCCCGCCGTGCTCGA
>CAYOHN010000291.1:0-4941 GCA_964403735.1 uncultured Spirochaetales bacterium
TCCCCCGCCCCGTTAGCAGACGTCGCCCCGCAGCCATGCGAGACAGCCGGTGCGCTCGAGAACCGGGTCGAGACCCGAGCGCTCCGGGAGCGCCCGATAGCGCTTCCGGAGCGCGTCGAGCGACTTCGCGTGGTACTTCTGGACCTGCTGCGTAAACGGTTGTCCAGAAAAGTCTACTGTGAACTCGGATTCCTCCGTCTCGAGTGCCAGCGCGTTCGCTGCGGACCACGGCAGGAAGCGCCCGGCGACCTCGTCGCGCAGCAGCGGCTCGAGTGTCGGCGCCAGCGTGGACCAGGGCTCGAAGTCGCCCTCGGCCGCTGGATCGAGCATGCGCTCGATCCACGCCATCGTGTGCGGCGCGTGCGCGCGCAGCAGCGCACCAGGCGTCGGATCGGTCGACAGGTTGTAGACCTGGCCCCAGAGGCCGAAGTCCGCGAACGCCGGCCGGCCGCCAAATAAAAACGGCCGCGCGGCCAGGTGCATCTCCAGCAGCTCGACGGCGTGCGCGAACGACGCCTCGATCAGCGGCCGCGTCGACTCGTTCGAGCCGACGAAGGACAGCCGCGGCACCATCCGCTCGCGCACCGCGGACGCCATCTTCGCGATCGCCGACTCGTCCACTCCGGGCAGATTCGCGCGCGCGATGCGCTCTGCCGCGGACGCCTGATCCGCCTCGTACCACCAGCGATAATGGAACATCCACTTGTTGCCCCACTCGTCGCCGTACTCCTCGAGCAGCGCCGAGAGAAATGCCGTCGCCGGATCGGGGGGATGGATCGACGGCTCGGGGAAGCGCGCTTCCAAGGTCTCGACGATCGGCGTCGAGTCCTGCATCGCCACGCCATCGGGCCCGAGGACGAGCGGGATCAACGGCAGCTTCGCATGCCGCTGGAACTCGGCGAGGTTGCCCATGTGGCGGACCACCCACTCGTGCGGGATTCCCTTGTAGCGGAAGTAGGACCGGACCTTGACCGAGTACGGCGAGAGTTCGAGACCGAAAATGCGATAGGAACTGGACACGGGGATCCTCCGGCGAGACGGGACGCTACTCCGTCTGGAGCACGTTCGCCGCCACCAGCGCGTCGATCCGGCCGGCGTCGTAGCCGAGCACCTCGCGCAACACCTCGGTGTTGTGTTCGCCGCGCCGCGGGGCGGAGCGCTCGGTACCGATCCGCGACGCGCTGAAGCGGTACGGAAGCCGCACCACCGGGCGCGTCCCGCCGCGGCGATCGTCGACATCGAGCAGCAGCTCGCGCTCACGGGCGAACGAGTCCGTCAGCGCCTCGCGCAGCGACACCACAGCCGCGGACGGAATCTTCGCCGCCGTGAGCCGCTCGATCAATACGTCGCGACTCGGCTGCGCGGCCATCCACTGTTCGATCGCCGTGTGACGCAGGTGCGCCTTGGTCGGAATGTCGGCATCCGCCGGCGCCGGATCCGCCACTTCGAAAGCCTTCGCGATCACCGCCCACACGTGCTGCGGCGGCCCTGCCACCGCGACGAAGCCGTGCGGACCGGCGTCGTACGGCGCGGGCTCTTCGCGGAGTTCCGGCGGATCGAGCAGCTCGAACGGCGTCTCCGGGTACGTGGCGAGCACGGCGTCGAACATCGCCAGGTCGAGATGCTGGCCGACACCGGTCCGCTCGGCGAGCCGCAAGGCCGCGAGCAGACCGATCGCCGCATGCAGCGCCGTCGTGAGATCCGCGCGCGCGTCGGGCAGGTTGACGATGCGCGGTCCGCCAGCCGCCGGCCCGGCGCCGGCCGGCGACGAGAGCGCGCCGCTCTTGCGCGCCTGGTACTCGATGAGCCCCGTCGCCGCGTGCATCGTCGGCGCGAACGCGCCGTGCTCGCGGCGCGACGAATCGCCGCCGTAGCCCGACACCGAGACCATGACGGCGCGCGGATTCGCCACGTGGACATCGCGCCAGCCGATCCCCAGGCGCTCTGCGACGCCCGGCCGGAAGTTCTCCAGCACGGCGTGACTCGACCGCACGAGGTCGAGCGCCACCGCGCGCCCCTCGGGTCGAGCCAGATCGAGACAGACGTTGCGCTTGCCGAGATTCGCCCAGGTATAGAGCCCGGACTGGCCGCGATCGCGCTTCGGCGCGATGCGCCGCGTCAGATCCCCGGCCGGCGCCTCCACCTTGATCACGTCGGCGCCCATTTCGGCCAGCAGACGTGCCGTGTAGGGGCCGGCGAGCACCTGGGAGAAATCGACGACGCGCAGATCCGCGCAGGGCGACGAGCGGTCGTTCATGGCGTGCGCAGTGTAGTCTCCACGGCCGAAACGTCGCCTGTACGAAGGCCACAAGCCGACCGATCCGGATTCCGCTTGCGCCGCGGACTCCGAAGCCGAACGCAGCGCCGCGCTGACCGCCGCGCTGCACGAGATCGCGGCGACCGGACGACACGCGACTCAGGCCTCCTCGAGCGTCTTCCACGGCGAACGGTGGCGCAGGCCGAGGTTCAGCAGCCGTTGCAGCAGCTTCGGGTACGACAGCCCCGCCTCCTCCGCGGACGCCGCAAAGTCTTCCTCGCGCCGCAGGTCCGGATTCGGATTCGCCTCGATCACGTAGACCCTGCCGTCCTCCGTGAGGCGAAGATCCAGGCGCGCGTAGCCGGAGAGATGAAGCGCGCGGTAGCTGCGCTTGGCGAGATGGGCGATGTGCCGCGCCAACAGCTCCGGTAGGTCCTCGGCGGGACCCGTCGCGATGCCCGCGCGCAGCTGATACTCGCGATCCCATTTGGCGCGCTCGGTCGCGATCGGATTGCTGCCGGGAGGGAGGTTGTCGAAGAACAGCTCCCAGATCGGAAAGGTCTGCAGTCGCTCGTTGCCGATCACGCTCACCGTCAGCTCTCGTCCGTCGATGTACTGCTCGGCGATCGCGTCGGTCCCGAGCCGTCGATGCACGAACTCGATCCGCTCGCGCAGCTTCTCCTCGTCGCGGACGATCGACGCCTGCGCGATGCCCAGCGAGGCTTCCTCGTCGACGGTCTTGACGATCCGCGGGTAGCTGAGGTCCTTTGGCACGCGAACCGCTCGGCCCAGACGGAACACGCGGAACGCCGGCGCCGGAATCCGGTAGTAGCGGAAGATCTTCTTCGAGAGCGCCTTGTCCCGCGCCAGCAGCAACCCGCGCGGGTTGCAACCCGCGTACGGAACCCGCAGCAGCTCGAGGTAGCTGGCGACGTGTGCCTGGTAGACGGCGATGTCCTGGAACTCCATCAACAGATGGAAGACCACGTGCGGGCGGAACTCCTCGACGTGTTGTCGGATCGGCAGCAGGTCATGCGCGACGCCGACGATCTGCACGTCGTGGCCGAGCTCGCGAAGCCCGCTCGCGACGTCGAACTCCTTCTTGAATACCTGCGCCTCCTTCCGCGACAGGCCGCGCAGGGAGCTGGGCGGGACCAGATCCTCGTGGGTCAACACCAGCACGCGGAGCTGTTTCATCGCAGGTACTCCCGCTTCCCGCGCCGGAGCACGCGCTCCCAGCGCACGTGCTTGCGTCGATAGTGTTCCCGCAGCGTGTGGCGAAGGTCCGTGAGCGCATCGAGCCGTTCGCGGGTGCGCACGGGCGCACGACGATCTGCCACTTCGCGCATCACGCCATCGACGTAGCGTAGCTTCCGCAGAGCCGGCCAGCCCCGATAGCGCGAACGCCAGCGTGAGCCGGGGCGCAACCAGATCGCGAAGGTCTCCGCCCAGTCCTCTCCGGGATGGCTCTGTGCGTACCAGTAGTCGAGATTCACGACGAAGTGTCGGCTGCCGGGTTTGGGGATGTAGCTGGCCCGGTACGGGCGGCTGAATGGTCCGAAGGTCTCTCGCCAGTCCTTCCGGCGGTGCAAGCGATAGGCGTTGTCGAGCGCGTGGGCGGCCTCGTGCCGCATCAGTCGCAGACAGCCTTCGCGCGAGGCGCCCTCCGCCTCTCCCTGCTGCCAGCGCTCGAGCCGCACCAGGCGTTGATGCGCCAGGAAGAAGGGCACCGCGAAACCGGTGCAGCCGTGCGGCGTGAACCAGCTCGTGGAGAGCCAGGCGTAGGGACGGAAGCGCCGGAGACCGGCGCGTTCGATCTCGGTGTAGAGCCGCTGCAGGCGTTCCTCGATGACGCTGCCGTCGATCCGCACTTCGAGATCGCACAAGCGCACGTCGAGCAGCTCCTCGTCGGAGAGCGTCTCCCACCACAGCGCTCGCGGTCGTCGCGCCATTCGTGCCTCCGCCCGTCGGCGCCGGCCTCGCTCCGGTGCCGGGCGCGGAGTCTACCCGGAGCGGCGGACGGCGGTTAGTCTCCGGCGCCGCGCGAAGGAGGCAGGCATGAACGGCAAGGATCCCGGGGGCGACTCGCTCCCGTCGGCCCCGATCGTCAACCGGATCACGGAGCGTCTGCTCGACGCCCGGACGATCCTGATCCACGGCGAGGTCACCTCCCCGCTGGCCCAGATCGTCTCCGCGCAGCTGCTCGCGATGGCGTCCGATTCGGACGACGACATCACGGTCTTCGTCCATTCCGAGGGCGGCCACGTCGAGGCCGGCGACACCATTCACGACATGGTGCGCTTCGTGAAGCCGCGCGTGCGGATGATCGGCACCGGGTGGGTCGCGAGCGCCGGTGTCCATATCTACCTCGCGGTGCCCAAGGAAGACCGCTTCGCGCTGCCGAACACGCGCTTCATGATCCACCAGCCGATGGGAGGCGGGTACGGGCGGGCGTCGGACATCCACATCGAGGCAGAAGAGCTGCTTCGGACGCGAGCGCGCTTGAACGAGAGCATCGCCGAGGCGACCGGGCAGCCGCTCGAGAAGGTCGCCCGCGATACCGATCGCAATTTCTGGATGGGCCCCGAAGAAGCGCGCGCCTACGGCATCGTCGGCAAGATCATCTGCAGCTCCGCCGAGCTCTAGCCCGTCAAGAAAGGGGCCGGGTTGGATTCGTCAACTTT
>CAYOHN010000292.1:0-982 GCA_964403735.1 uncultured Spirochaetales bacterium
ACGTCCACCTGCGCGAAGGCCGGGTTCGGGCTCTTCACCGTGCGCGCCCAGAGCCAGGCGATCACGGTGAGCGAGCGGCCCACGTACTGTTCGAGATCCGGCCGCTCCTTCGCCATCTCGGCGGTGACCTCGATCTTCGGGTAGAGCTGCCCGATGCGCTTCTCGGCCTCGTCGCGCATCCAGCGGCCGTAGTGGCGGACGTCCTCGGCCAGCCCCTGCGCGCCCTTCCACTCGCGCGCGATCAGGTCGCGCTTCTCGCGCGCCTCCGGGTTCACAGGCGGCCGCCCGGCGAAGCGCGGCGGGATCTCGATCATGGCCTTGTTGATCAGCACGGCGACGGGGTTCAGATCCGACGCGTACGCCTCGAGCCCGAGCCGCTGCGCCTCGAGCGGCAGCGCGCCGCCGCCCGCGAAGGGGTCGTGGAAGCCGGGCAGCTTGTGCCGGTCGAAGAGCTCCTTCGCGCGCGGATGGCCCGCGTTCTCGGCGCACGCGCGGCGCCAGCTCTGCCAGATCTCGTCGCGGGCCTGCTGGAGCACCGGCTCGTTCGTGGTGTTCTCCCACAGCACGAGCGCCTCGATGATCGCGAAGAGGCGATCGCGCTCGAGCTCCGCCGCCACCTCCTCGAGCGTCGGCTCGGGCTCGGCCACGGCGTCGCTCGCCGCGAGCGCCTGCTTCGCCGCGTGCTCCGCGAGCCGCTTCTTCAGCAGCCGCTGGGCGGCCTGCTTCTTCTTCGGATCGGAGAGCAGCACGTCCACGTACCCGGACGGGTCGTCCACCATTTGGGCAAAGATCACCGCCCGCGCCGCCGCCAACGGCCGCCGCGCCCACCACAGGTGCAGCGTGCTCGGGTGCCCATGCCGGATCGACTTCTCGCGCGCCGACGCCGCGTTGATGGCATCGAGCGGGAGGGCGACCTCGATCAGCTTCTTCATGTGGGTCACGATCTCGCTTCCTTCCACAGGCGTACCAAGAAGCGATCATC
>CAYOHN010000292.1:992-4937 GCA_964403735.1 uncultured Spirochaetales bacterium
GCCTCGGCATCATCCTTGGCTCTCGTTCCCTGCGCTCAGCCAGCCGCGATCCCGCAGACGCTCCCAGGCGACGCGGATATGCGCCGGCCTGAACATCGCGCGCTTGCGATCGTTCCAGTCGTGGACAGCAGCCACCGCCCCCTCCGCACCTTTCGCCGGCACGCTCCCATGGGCCGCGACCCAGTGAACCGACGAGAGAAGCTCCATGCCGTAGGGGGTCTCGAACCCGTCGATGACTTCTGCGACGCGCTCCAGCCGGCGACTGGAATCCTCACGGCCGGCGAGAAGCCCTTCCGCCTCCCGGGCCGCGCCCGGCAGCAGCTCGATCTCGACGTCCGGTCGCTGGGTGTCGCCGTAGCCCCGCGTGAAGTGGCCCCCGAGCACCTCGAGCACCTTGTTCAGATTGTGTGCGTAGGGGCCGTAGGGACCTTCTTCGTAGCGGAGCCGGAGCGGCTCTCCGGATTCCTGCAGGAAGTAGGCGAGCTTCTGCATCTCCAGCAGCGTGAGGCGATAGGCCATCACTCCGTAGAGGTCCATCAATCGGATGAACAGAGCCCGCGGCACCGTCAGATCCGGGCGCTTCGTGCCGACCGGCATCGTGCGAGGATCCGGCGCGCCTGCGGGCGCGAAGAGAGCGACGTCCACGGCCGGCAGGTCCGCGAAAGCGCTCTCGATCAGCGGCCGGACGTCGCGCCAGTCGAGCCCCCCGAGCCCGCATCCAAGCGGCGGGACCGCCAGCGATCGGATCCCGAGTCGGCGCACGGTCTCGACGAGATCGACGAGTCCGCTCCGGATGTCCGCGAGATCCGACCGGGCCCGCCAGTGCTGTTTGGTGGGAAAGTTGAGGATGTACCTCGGATTCACCATCGAGCCGGTCTCGAAGACGAGCATCTTCCCCGGCTCCACCTCGCCGGCCCGGCAAGCTCGTTCGTAGGCCTTGAAGTTCTCCGGAAATGCCCGCTTGAACTGCAGTGCGATTCCTTTGCCCATGTAACCGACGCAATTCACGGTGTTCACCAGGGCCTCGGTGTTCGCCTCGAGGAGATTGCCTTCACGAACCTTGATCATGGCGAGCCTCGCTCAGCAGCAGGCCCGTGTTTGGATCGGAACATTCACGACGGCTCCGTAGCCCGCGCCAGCAGCTCGCCAAGGCCTCGAGCCCGCGTTGCTGCGCCTCGCGCGGCATCGAGACTCCGATCGGCTTCCTGCGAGTGCTCATCATGGCAACGCGATCCCGGTGCGCTTCGCGATCTCGCGCGCGAGCGTTCGGAAGTCCCGATAGCAGTCCTGCACGGCCTGGGCGTGGCTGCCGATCGCGCCGTCGGCTGCCTTCAGCGCGAACATGGGCTTGCGGGCCTCCTGGGCCAGCGGCATCAGGCTTCGGAAATGCTTGAGTGTGGCGAGGCAGTGGGGATCCTTGTCGATGGCCACACCGGCCTGCTCGTTCTCGTCGAGGACCGCCTGGCGGTAGGTTCCGGGGATCCTGTCCATCCAGCGGCCGTAGGCCTTGACGGGGCGATCGAGTCGAACCGCATGCTGCATGACCACATAGCCAGCCGGCATCATCTGGCCCTTGGGTAGATCCAGACCCTCGGGGCGCTTGTTCAGCCGCTCGGCCCAGCCCGCCCGCCATGTTCGCAGACGCGGGCCGAGGTTCTCGAGCCCCTTCAACGAGAAGAGGTCTGGTGCCAGCGGCACCACGACGTGGTCGGCGGCGATCAGAGCCGCGCGATTGATCGCGCCGAGATTCGGGCCCACGTCGATCAGGACCAGCGACGCCCCCCGGGCACGAGCCGCGCGGGCGATCACCTCGTGGAAGGCCGAGATCACGCGGAACGCGCGCTTGTCGCCTTCCAGGCATCGGGACCACTGCAGGCTCAGCTCGTCCTCGAACGCGGAGAGCGAGAGGTCGCCTGCCAGCAGGGCGATGTCGTCGACCTCCTCGTAGATCGGTTCCTCGATCCCGCCCTCGCCTTCGAGCAGCGGACGGATCGGCGTCATGACGGTCCGCCCCACGCCGCCCGCCCAGAGGCCCTCGAGCGCGTCCTCGTCGAGGAACATCGTGGTGAGGTTGGCCTGGGGATCGAGGTCGGCCGCCACGACGTTCACGCCGAGGTCGGCGTACATCCACGCCAGGTGATAGACGAGCGAGGTCTTCCCCACACCGCCCTTGTTGTTGAAGAAGGCGATGGTCTTCACGAGGCGGCCCTCACTGTGACGCCGATCAGCGTCGGATGGACGTCGAACTCGGGCAGCGGGTTGCCGTTCTCCGTCAGGAGTCGCCGCGCCGTGGCGATCCCGACCCCGAAACGCTGCACGAAACCCAGCACCCGCATCGCCTCGGCCAGGTTCGGGTTCCGGTAGTCCGCAACTCCCGGTTCTCCGAAGTTCTCGGCGTTTACCGAGCCATACGCGCCGCCAGGACTCCCGATCTCGATTCGGTCGTCGAACCACGTCACGCGGACGGGTGCATTCGTGCCCTCGTAGGTCCGGTGCATGACGGCGTTCCGGACGAGCTGCTGAAGCGCCGCCTTCGGGTAGATGCTGTGCCGCACCTCTCGGGGTCCACTCGTGAGGTCGACCGCCGTCGTGATGTGGGCTTCGAGCTTCTCGTCGATGCGGCGGAGGACATCCGCGAGCGTACCGTCGATCAAGCCCTCGTCTGCAATCGGCTCGCCGAGCTGCGTGCCCCGGATACGGAGGAACTGAACGTAGGCGCCAGGCAGAAAGTCGCGTGTGCGCGGCGAGAGGACGAGAACGCCCAGCACGGTCGGAATGGGCTCATCCGCCGCGACGATCATCTTCGTCGCGGCGAGCCGCTGCTCGAACGTCCGATCATTGGCGTCGAGCACGTCCCGTGCAAACGCGGACGGCAGGTACTCGTTCTCGAAGATCTCCCGGCTGAGATCCTGCAGCTCGGCGGAGTGAACGGGCTGCGCGTCGAAGGGCTTGTCGCGGTGGCGCCTGCGCTCGTTCAGGATCCGCTCATCCTGTGCGCTCGCGAGGTCACGACGGGGACCTGTGCGGATCCAGATCCGACCTCTGAAGCGGACCGGGGGCGCGTCCGACGGGGCCACGACCGCAACCGCCATCTCCGCGCCGCGAAGCATCCGTTTCTCGACGACGATCGTCGGAGGCGGGACGATGTTGCCGTCGGTCTTGATATCCGAGAGCTGGCGAAGCAACGCATCCGTGATCTCGACCCCACTCGGCGATCCGTCGCGGTCGCGCGCGCCCACGAAGACGACACCGGGCTTCCCGTGCCCCGGGAGATCGTTCGCGAACGCACAGACCGCCTGGCGGATCTTCGTGGGATTGTCTCCCAGGAACGACTCCTTCCGCTCGGACCGGTCCGACTCGAGGTCTGCGAGGAGCTTCTCGAGCTCGGCATCGGACAGCGTCAGGCTGTTCATCGCGGCTCCTCCACACGAACGAGCGTGGATCACTTCTATAGCTCTTGTTCATCCCGGCGCTTCCCCGCGCGTCAGGAGGTCGGCGAGCGGGAACTCCACGCTCGCGCCGCCGAAGTCCGTCGTGATGCCCTGGTCTTCGAAGGGGCGGCGCACGTAGTGGACGCGGTGGCGATCCTCGTCAAGGAACTCGACGATGGCGAGGATGAAGTCGTCGGGCTTGTTCAGCGAGGTGAGGATCTCGTTCTTCGTGACGGTGAGGGTCCTTGCGGCGGCGATCCGGCCCTTGACCTCGAGGAAGCGCAGGCGGCCCGTCCCCGGGACGCGGCTCTCGATGTCGTAGCCGAGCCTTTCGAACTCGCGATCCGTCGGCTCGAAGCCGAGCCGGCGCTCGGTCTCCATGATGATCGCGCGAGCGCGGGCGGCGGCGGCCTGGGTATCCGTGACGGCGGCGGCCGTGGGAGCCGGACGTCCAGCGATGGCTTCGACGAGGCCGCGCGGAACGACCAGCAAACCGCCGAGCACGACCGGCGGC
>CAYOHN010000293.1:0-4909 GCA_964403735.1 uncultured Spirochaetales bacterium
AGGGGCGTACGTCCTTCTGAAAACCCACCACCCGGACGCGGTCCGTGAGGCCCCCCCGGGCGGCGGCCTTTTCCACCGCGGCCCGCTCCGGTCCCTCCCCGACGATCACGAGGCGCAGATCGCCTGGGTGCTCGACGCGCTCCCGGCCGCCCGGCTCGCGTTGGTCGGCGACGGCCCCGGCCGCCCGCGGCTCGAACGGGTCTTTGCCGGAACGCAGACGCACTTTGCAGGCTTCCTGCGCGGGGAGGAGCTGGCGACGGCATTTGCCAGCGCGGACGTCTTCGTGATGCCCTCGAAAACCGAGACGCTCGGCTTCGTCGTGATGGAGGCGATGAGCGCCGGGACGCCCGTGGTGGCGGCGCGCGCGGGCGGGATTCCGGATCTCGTCGAGCACGACGAAAGCGGGCTTTTGGTCGATCCCGAGCAGCCGGACGAACTCGTCGAGTCGATCCGAGACCTGCTCGCGCACCGCGGCCGCCGCCACTTCCTGGCCCGTAACGCGCGCAAGCGCGCCGAGGAATGCACGTGGACCGCGGAGACGCGCCGGCTGCTCCGTCACTACGGCAAGGCAATCCGGCTGCATCGACGTTCGTCGCTGGCGGCACGCCTGCTGTGGAACGCTCCGGCGGCGGAGGCACTCGGCTGACGACTCTCGCGACGCTGCGCGCGCAAGCGGCTCCGGCCCCCTCCCAGGCACCCTTGCTATTCGCGGTTGCCTGGTGGGGCGCTTTCTACGGCGCGCAGGGCGCCGTGGCTCCGCTACTCGCCGAAAGCTTCTCGCTGAGCGATGCGGAAATTGCCCGCGCGCTCGGTTGGATCGGCTGCTCGGCGCTCGGCGCGCTCGCGCTCGGACGCTACGTCGATCGTCTCGGCCGGCGCCGCGTGCTGCTCGTGTGCCTGTCCGGACTCCCTCTGTGCGCGCTCGCGACGGCCCTCGCCCCGTCGATGGAACTCTACGTCGCGGCGCAGATCACAGCGTATGCATTCGGGACGACCCTGCTCTCGACGGTGTCGGTCTCGCTCGCCGAGACACTCGCGAGTTCCGATCGAGCGCGTGCCCACGGTCAGGCGGGACTCGCCTACACCGCAGCGACCGCGCTGCCGCTGCTGCTCGCCGCCCTCCTGGCCACGACACCCGGTTCGTGGCGATGGGTCTGGGCTGCGGCGGCCCTGCCGGTGCTGGCTTGGCCCTGGACGCGCCGGGGCATCCTCGAGAGCGCGGCGTGGCAAGCCGCCCGGCAGCGCGGCGAGACCTCGCGCGCGCGCCTCTCGGATCTCTTCCGCGGAGCCTGGCGAGGGCAGGCGCTGCGCCTGCTACTCGCGATGATTTGCATGCACGCGAGCGAAACCGCCGTGCGCACGTGGCTCTTCTATTACGCCGTCCGTGAACTCGGACTCGACCCGCGCCGGGCCCTCGTGATCCTGCTGGTCGGTGGCCTCGTCAGCCTCGCCGGCTTCCGCGCCGGGAGTTCGCTGTCGGATCGCTTCGGCCGGCGCGCCGCATTCGCCGCCGGGACGGCCGTCGCGACCGCGGGGGCCTGTGCCTACTACGGTCCGACTTCGATCGGCGCGCTCGGACTCGGGGTCTCCTTCGCGGCGCTTGGACTCGGCGGCCACGTCGCCACCGTCGCGTTCCGGTCGCTCGCCACCGAGCTGTTCCCGGCACGCCTTCGCGGCGGGCTCGGAGGCTGGTTGGCCGTCGCGTCCGGCACCGGCTTCGTCGTCGCGATGCTCGGAGCGAGCGCGCTCGCGCCTCGACTCGGAACGATGGGAGCCGCGGTTCTGGCTCTGGTCCTCGCGACGATGCCGACGGCGGTCCTGCTCGTCATCGGCTTGCCGGAAACCGCAGGAGTCCGGATCGAGGCCTCCGCGTACGATCGGGCGGCCTGAGGTCTACGCGGTCGGGCGATCCGGCTGGCTCGCATGCTCCTGCGCTTCGATGGCCAAGTCGCTGACGCGGAGCGCGTGAGCGGCCGACATCGCCGTCTCGCTGCGCTCGCGGATATCGCAAACGAGCTGCGCGGCGAAAGGCAATGAGTCCGTCGAACAGTCGATGTAGCGGGTCTCGCGCTCGTCGACGAGCAGCAGATGATCCGCGCCCGGGCGGCCGGCGGGATCGCAGTACTTGCGCACCTCCAGCGAGCCTTCGCTGCCGAGTACGAACAGCCTGCCATCGCCCCACGCCCCGAGGCCGGCGGGCGTGAACCAGTCGACCCGCGCGTAGCCGCTGGCGATGGGAGTCCGTAACAGCAGTTCGCCGAAATCTTCGAACCCGCTGCGCTCCGGGTGGCCTCGGTTCGCCGTGTGCGCCGTCGCGATCGTCACGTCCTCGGCGCCGAACAGACACAGGAACTGGTCGATCGCGTGCGACGCGAGATCGACGAGGATCCCGCCCGCGCGGTCGCGATCCCAGAACCAGTCCGGACGCGGGACCAGACCGAGCTGGTGCGGGCCGAAGACGGTCATCTGGAGGGGCTGGCCGATCGCACCGGCACGCACCAATGTCAGCGCGCGTTCGGTCGCGCGACTTGCGACGCGTTCGGAGAAGTACACGCAGAACCGGCGATCTCGCTGGCGTTGCGCGTCGCGCAGCGCGGCGAGGTCCTCGCGCGTGAGGGCCGCCGGCTTGTCGACCCAGACGTCTTTTCCGTGTCGCATCGCCTCGGCGGACAGCGCCGCGCGGCGATGCGGAACCGCGGCGCAGACGATCAACTCGATGCGCGGATCTTCGAGGATCGCGCGGCGATCCTGCACGCGCTCGACGTGCGGGAAGATCTTGGCGAAGCCCCCGACGAGCGGCGAATCGAGCGCATCGAAGGCGACGAACTCGGCGCCCGTCTCCTGCAGCGCGGCCGCCATGCCGAAGACGTGAATGTGATCGATTCCGATCACGGCGAAGCGGATCGGCGGCATCGAGTCAGCGGCTTCGCTGGATCGCCGCCGTCGCGGCCTGGGCTCGTTGCAGTCGGATCGGCGGCACTCCGGCGAGCAGCAACCTCACATCCTCCCACAACATCTCGCGAATCCGTGCGTACGACTCCGGAATTCCGCCGGCGCGATGCGACGACAACAGCGAGCGCTGGGCCCGACGAGCGGGATGGTCGTGGGAAAGCGGCTCGTGTGGAAACACGTCGATCGCCGCGCGAAAACGACCGGCCTCCGCCAGCTCGACGAAGGCCTCGAAGTCCACGACTTCGGCGCGGCTGATCAGCACCACGGCGGCATCCGGCCGGATCCGCTCGAGCTGCGCGCGGCCCAGGAACCCTTCGTTCTCGCTCGTCACGCCGGCGAGCACGAACAACAGCTTCGACGAAGCGAGAACCTCGTCGAGAGCGGCCGCGCGGCAGTCGAACTCGGCCAGGTAGCCGGGGGAGAGCCAGGGATCGTAGACGGCGACGGGGCATCGGAACGGCGCCAGCAGTGGGCGCAGCGCACGGCCGAGGTTGCCGAAGCCGATCATCCCGACCGGCGCGTCGCGAAGCAGGAACGATCCCAGGTTGCCGGCGATCCCCCAGCGTTCGATCCCGGCGCGGAACGCGCGATCCGCCAGCGTGACGCCGCGCGCGAGATCGAGCGCCATCGCGAGCGCCATCTCCGCGACCGCAGGCGCCATCGCCGGCGCGATCGAGAGCACCTCGACGCCGTGTCGGAGACACGCCGCGTAGTCGACGTTCGGCTCCCAGTTGCCCTTGACGTTGATGTAGGCACGCAGCCGCGGCGCACGCGCCAGCCGCTCGGCCGACATCGGGATCTGCCCGAGCACGATCGTCAGGGCCGGCAGACAGCGCTCGACGAGATCCTCGGGCGCGGGACCCGCCTCGTAGACGACGACTTCGGCGCGCTCGGAGAGCCACGCGAGATCCGCGTCGCCGGCGATCATCGACAGCGTGCGCGGTGACGGCGCGATCAGGACGAGGGGCTTCATGACCGCGTGGGGTCCGAAGGCCCCGGCACACGGAGCGGCTCCATCGAGGTGTAATCCGGCAGCGCCGACGCAGCGAACCCCACCCCGCCGAGCGACGCCAGCGAAAGACGACCGCGGACGATGCGGAGGCGCAGGCCCGTCGGTCCGAACTCGTACAGATCCGTGTGCGCGGCGACGAAGCGACGTTGCTCGGCTTCGGACGCCCCCGGCATGCCCCCGACGTACCAGTGCCCGTTGCGCTCGGCGTGGGCGCAGCCGAGCGCGCTGGCCAGCACGAGATCCTGCTGGACGCCGAGGCCCGCCTGCGTCGTCAGATCTTCGGCCGACACGAACCAGCGGGCGTCGCGCCCGGCTTCCGCGTTCCACGCCGCGCAGCGGGCCGTATTCCCGACCGCGCGGAGGGTCCCCTTGCACGCCTTGATCGAGACTCCGGCATAGCCGGCGGTGCGCGCGACGAGGAAGGCATCGTCGTCGTCGTCGGACTCGTCGATGACGACCGGCACACGCGTCGCCAACGAACGCACGTCCGTGGCGAGCGCCCGCGCGCGCGGCAGCGGCTGCTCGAAGTAGAGGATCCGTTCGGCGAACCGCGCGAGCCGCGGCTCGTCGTCGAGGAGCGCCACGAGCGCGAGGGCGGCATCGACATCCTCGAAGCTCTCGTTGCCATCGAGCGTCACGACGCTGTCCGGTGCGGCCTCGTCGAGCAGCGCCGCAATCTCGATCAGCCGCTCCGCATCGAGGCGGCTCGCACCCGCCACCTTCACCTTGAAATGGTTCGGTCTCCAGACCTCGATCGCCTCCTCGAGACTCTCGGGCAGGCCATCGTCGACCATCCCGTCGGCGCCGCCGTCGGCTGCCTCCTCGCGCCGGATCGGGTCGGCGAGGCCAACGGTGTGTCGGACAGCCATCGCGGGGGCCACACGCAAGCGAGCGAGGAAGCGCCCGAAATCGTCGTCGACGCCGACCACGCTGCGCCCCGGCGCG
>CAYOHN010000294.1:0-4883 GCA_964403735.1 uncultured Spirochaetales bacterium
GGCTTCCGACCTACGTGCTGACGTTGCTGTGCCTCGATGCCGGGCTCCGGCTCGGCGAGGCGCTGGGCATTCGCTGGCGCCACGTCGTCTTCGGGACCGATGCCGACGATCCCCGGCGAGCGCTGCGGATCGAGGAGTCACGGCCGCGAGGCGGCGCCGTCGGGCTCACGAAGAGCGGAAGGGCTCGATCGGTGGCGCTCTCCCGTCGCCTGCGCGCTGCGCTGCTCGATCTTCAACGCGAGCGATGGGGGCCGAGCCCGGAGGCGCACGTCCTCGAGGGTATCGACCCGAGCAACCTCGCGAAGAAAGAGTGGCGGCGGGTCTGCAAGCGGGCCGGCGTGGGTCACGTGCGGCTGAAGGATCTGCGCGACTCGTTCGCGTCGTACCTGCTGACGTGCGGCGTCCAGCTCGGCTGGATCTCGCGGCAGCTCGGGCACTCGAACGTGGCGACGACGGCCATGCACTACGCGACGTGGGCCGGTGGCGACGCGTACCGCGAACCGATGGCACTCGGAGAAGGGGAGCTGCCGCCGGATCTGCTCTCCCGGCTCGCTTCCCCGGCGGATCGCCCCCAAAGTAACCCCACTCCCGCTTCGGGCACCGTCGAAGGTTTCGAGGAAATCGAGGCTAACCAGCCGTCCTCGAAAGCCTTTCCTGGTGGGCCGCCTGGGACTCGAACCCAGAACCGACGGGTTAAAAGCCCGCTGCTCTACCATTGAGCTAACGGCCCGACGAGCGGGTGTGGAGGAACGGTAGCGGACGAGAGGGCGCCGGCGCTCAGCTCTTCTCCACGCCGGCTTCGAGATCGATCTGTTTGTTGCGAAGCTTCTGGATCAGCGCGTCGGCGCCCTCGGCGCTGATGATCTCCTGGGCCTGGCTGCGGAAGTTCTGCACCAGCGACACGCCTTCGATGATGATGTCGATGCCGCGCCAGCCGTCCGCCGTCTTGCGCAAGCGATAGTCGACCTTGGTATCGCCCGAGTTCTGATGGACCAGCGTCATGACGGTGACGTCGCCGCGCGGCTCGAGGCGCGAGCTCGTGATGCTGATCTTCTCGTCGCGGAAGCTGTCGAGCGCGTCGCGATAGGTCACCGACAGGTGCTTCTTGAACGCGTCGACGAAGTCCGTGCGCTGCTGCTCGCTCATCGAGTTCCAGTTCCGCGCGAGCACGAAGCGCGAGATCAGCTGGAACTCGAAGCGTTCGTAGGCGAGTTCTTCGACGCGATTCTTCTTCTGCTCGAGTTCCAGCGTCGAGTCGTGCAGGATCTCCATGACGTCGTCGATCGTCTTCTGGACGAAGTGTCGCGCCTCGGCCTCGGCCGGTTCGAGGGCCGCGTCCGCACGGACGGCCCAGCCGAGCAGCACGGCAAATGGCAGCGCCGTGGCGATCACGAGTCGGGCCAGATGGCGCATGGCGTTCACTCCTCCTCGGGCAGATCGTACAGGTCGTCATACGGGGTGCCGCCCTTCGCCCGGGACTGCTGCACCTCGTTCCGGACCGCCGCCTCGCGGTTCTGTGTGTAGGCATCGCGCACGAAGACGTAGAAGTCGAGGGCGGTCCGCCGGGCGTTCTGGATCTCGTTGTCCGAAAGCGCGCGGCTGTTGATCACGTTGACGAAGCCGGTGCCGAAGGTCGAAACCGGGATCCACAGAAACGGGCTCAGCGCCAGATCTCCGACCATGCCGACGGTATCGCGGGGATTCGAGGGACCGAGCAACGGCAGCATCAGGAACGGTCCGGGCGGAACCCCCCAGCGGCCGAACATCTGTCCGATGTCCTCGTCGTGGCGCGGGAAACCGAAGTGCGTCGCAGGATCGAAGAGGCCGGCGACACCGACGGTCGTATTGACGAGGAACCGCCCGGCCTCGTCGGCCGCCTTCCCGCCTTCCCCTTGTCCGAGGCTGCTGACGAACCGCGACGGGAACGCCGCATTGAAGAAGAACCGCTGGACGGAGTGGCGCATCCCCTCGAAGGTGACGAAGGTCCACCCCCGGGCGACCGGCCGCAGCACGTAGCGATCCGCGGCCTCGTTGAAGCGGAACACCGGCTTGTTGAAGCTCTGCCACGGATCTTCGGGAGGACCCGACGCGCATCCCGCAGCGAGCGAGAGCACGGCGAGCAGACAGGCGATCCGGAAGAGCCGGCCCGTCATTCGCTGGAACCTCCGCCGATGTTCTGGACCAGCTTGCCGATCAACCGTTCGAGGATCACGGCCCCCTGCGTGAACGAGATCGCCTCGCCGGACTCCAGGATTTCCGGGTCGCCCCCCGGCTCGAGCGCGATGTACTGGTCTCCCAGTACGCCGGCCGTGAGGATCGACGCAGAAGTATCGGCCGGCAAGGCCAGGCGGCCGTCCACCTCGAGCGTCACCTGCGCCCGGAAGTCGTCGCCCAGGTCGATCTGCTTCACCTGGCCGACTTTGACGCCGCCGATCACCACCTGGGAACGGCTCTTCAGCCCCCCGATCTCGTCGAACGAAGCGACGAGCTCGAGCCCCTTGGGGCGAAACAGCTCCAGACCTCCGACCGACAGCGACAGCCAGGCGAGCCCGGCGAGGCCGATGAGGACGAAGAATCCGACCCAGAGTTCGCGGTTCGGCGTCTCGCGCATGTGACTCAGTACCCCCAGAGCGCCGTGATGAAGTAGTCGAAGATCAGCGTAGCGACCGATGCGATGACCACGGTCGACGTCGCAGCGGCGCTGACGCCGGCCGTCGTCGCGCGCGCCGTGAAGCCCTGATACGTCGCGATGAAGCCCACCAACACGCCGAAGACCGACGCCTTGATCAGCCCCCCGACGACATCCTCGGAGAACGCCGTGGCGTCCTCGAGTGTCGACAGATAGGCGCCAGGGTCCCCGCCGAGCACGATGACCCCGACGGCCCAGCCGCCGAGGATCCCGAAGACGACGAACAGCGTCGAGAGCAGCGGCATCGCCAGGATCATGCCAAAGGCCTTGGGCGCCACCACGAAGTCCAGCGGATCGACCGACATCATCCGCAGCCCGTCGAGCTGCTCGGTGACGACCATCGCGGCGATTTCGGCGGCCATCGCCGAGCCGGCCCGGCCCGCCACCAGCAGCGAGGTGAGGACCGGCCCCAGCTCGCGGATGAGCGAGAGACCGACGACCGCGCCCAGGTTCTCCTCGGCACCGAAGCGGACCAGCGTGTTGTGTCCCTGGAGGCCGAGCACCATGCCGACCGCAAAGCCCGAGACGCACACGATCAGCAGCGAGAGCACGCCGGCGTCGTAGACCTCGGCGATCAGGCGGCGCAGGCGCAGCGGCGGCGAGCCACCCGCCGCGAACACCGCGCGCCCGAAGAGCGCAAACCGTCCGAGCGCGCGCACGGACTCGATCGCCCACGCGCCGAGGCCGCGAATCCCAGCGAGGGGACTCACGGGGTCACGCTCGCGACCGCCGGAGGCATCAGCGCTTCCTCGAAGAACTCGGCCACCCCAGGATCCCGCCGGACGAGCGTCTGCGGCTCGCCCTCGACCGCCTGGCCGTCCGCGATCATCACCAGGTGGTCGGCGATTCGCATCGTCGAAACCGGATGATGCGAGGTGATGACGACGGTCGCATCGGTGCGGGCGTTGACGCTCTGGAGCAGCTCTTCGACCTTGCGCACGGTCGGCGGATCGAGACCCGAGAACGGCTCGTCGCAGAGCAGCACTTCGGGCTTCTCGATCAGCGCCCGCGCCAGGGCCGCGCGCTTCACCATCCCGCCGGACAGCTCGCCGGGCAGCAGCGAATCGACGCCCTCGAGACCGACCGCCTCGAAGGTGCGACACACTTCGTCGCGGATCTCCGGCTCCGTGAGCTGCGAATGCTCCCGGAGTGGAAGCGCGACGTTGTCGTACAGCGTGAGCGTGTCGAGCAGCGCGCCGAATTGGAACAGCATCCCGACATGATGCCGCCACGCGTGCATGTCCTTGCGGCTCATGCCGACGAGATCGCGACTGCCGTCGACGAGGATCGAGCCCGAATCCGGACGCAGCAGGCAGGCGATCATGCGCAGCAACGTCGTCTTGCCACCGCCGCTGGCCGCAGCGACGACGCTGATCTTGCCGCGCGGGAAGTGACACGAAAGACCGTCGAAGATCGATCGGTCTCCCCGGGCAAAGTGCAGATCCCGCGCTTCGATCTCCAAGCGGCGGCTCAGCTCGACCTGAAGGGATCGCTGCGGGCGATCGTCGCATCGCGGCCCGGACCCAGCGAGATCAGCTCGACGGGAACCTCGACCAGCGCTTCGATGCGATCGACGTAACGGCGAGCGGCATCCGGCAAATCCTCCCAGCGGCGGGCCGCGGAGAGATCCGAATCCCAGCCCGGCAACGTCTCGTAGACGGGCTCCGCGCGGGACAGCTCGCCGAGCGTCATCGGGAACTCATCGGTCTGCTTGCCATCGATCCGGTACGCCGTCGCCACACGGAGTTCCGGTAGGCCCGAAAGGATGTCTAGCTTGTTCAATGCGAGACCGGTCAGACCGTTCACCGTGGCGGACTCACGCAACATCACGATGTCGAGCCATCCGCAGCGGCGCGGCCGACCGGTGGTGGCGCCGAACTCGGAACCCTTCTGGCGAAGCTGCTCGCCGAGCGCCCCGGTATCCTCGGTCGGGAAGGGACCGCCCCCGACGCGCGTCGTGTAGGTCTTCGAAATGCCCAGCACGCGATCGATCTTCGTCGGCCCGATGCCGGCTCCGGTGCAAGCGGCGCCCGCGACGCAGTTCGATGACGTCACGTAGGGATAGGTTCCATGGTCGATGTCGAGAAAGGTTCCCTGGGCGCCTTCGAAGAGCACGTTCTTGCCCTCGCGCAAGGCAGCGTTGAGAATCCTCCCGGTGTGATCGACGTACGGCTCGAGCTCTCGGGCGTACTCC
>CAYOHN010000295.1:0-4873 GCA_964403735.1 uncultured Spirochaetales bacterium
CGTCGCCGGACTCGCGCTCGCGCAGGAGCGCTGGGGCACGCTGCCCCTCGCCGACGTTCTGGCGCCAGCCATCGCATTGGCCGAGGACGGCTTTCCGATCGGACTGCGCCACGCGCGGATGATCGAGTTCTGGCGCGGCATGGGGCGCGCGGAACGCTATCCGGAGACGGCTGCGATCCAGGCGCCGCCCGCGGGCACGCAGGCGACGCCGGGCTGGCGACTCGTCCAGAAGGACCTCGCCGGTACGCTGCGCGCGATCGCGCGCGGTGGCCCGGACGCGTTCTATCGCGGGCCGATCGCCGAGGCCATCGCGTCCGAGGTGCAGCGCCACGGGGGGATCCTGCGCGCCGACGACCTCGCGGCCTACGAAGCGAAGCTGCGCGAGCCCGTGCAGGGCCGCTATCGCGGGCGGACCGTGCAGTCGTTTCCGCCGCCCTCGTCGGGCGGCATCGCGCTGATCCAGATGCTGAACGTGCTCGAGGGCTTCGATCTCGCGGCGCTCGGCGCCGGCTCCTCGGCGTCGATCCACCGCATCGCCGAAGCGATGAAGCTCGCGTTCGCCGACCGCGCCGCGTACCTCGGCGACACGGACTTCGTCGACGTCCCGATGGCTCAGCTCCTCGACGAGGATTACGCCGCTCGCCAGCGCGCGCGGATGCTGCCGCCGCGTTGGCGCCGCGCGCCGTGGACGTGGGGACGGGACGAGGTGGCGATCCGCGTAGCGGGTCCAGGGCTCGGTCCGTGGCCGCCGCCGCCCGGCGGGACCTCCCATTTCTCCGTCACCGATGCCGCCGGCAATGCCGTGGCGGTCACGCAGACGGTGAACCTGCTCTACGGCTCCGGACTCACGGCGGCCGGCACCGGCATCGTGCTGAACAACGAGATGGATGATTTCGCGATCGATGTGAATCACCCCAACGCATTCGGTCTCGTCGACACCACCGGCAACAACGCCGTCGCTCCGGGCAAGCGCCCGCTGTCGAGCATGACGCCGACGATCCTGCTCGAGGACGGGCGCGTCCGGATGGTGACCGGCAGCCCGGGCGGGCCCCGCATCATCAGCACCACGCTGCTGACGATCCTGAACGTCTTCGAATTCGGGATGGACGTGTCCGAGGCCGTGGCGGCGCCGCGCTTTCACCACCAGTGGGAACCGGATGAGCTGCGCATCGAACGCGCGATCCCCGTCGACGTGCGGGAGGGGCTGCGGCGCCGCGGCCATCCCGTCGTCGTGTCGGAGCGCGACTGGTCGAGCGCGCAGTCGATCGTCATCGATCCCGAGACGGGCTGGCACCTGGGCGGCAGCGATCCGCGCAGCGATGGGCTCGCGAAGGGCTTCTGAAGTTACAGCGTCGGCAGGCTCCACTCGAAGCCGAGCACGACGCGGTCGCGCTGGTCGAACTCGCCGAACACGCCGTCGCGGGTGCCGTAGAACCAGTCGGCGCCGATCCAGGCCCACAGGCCGCCGCGCACCTCGTAGCGGATCTGCGGGCGCAGCAGGCCGTCCTGGTCGTTCAGGTTGTGCAACCAGATCGCCTGGGTCACCAGGCGCTCGTTCTGGAACGTGCGGCGGGCGAGGAAGGTCACGTTGGTGTCGAGGCGGTCTCGGATCACGCCGGGTTGGTCGTCGACGAGCAGGCTCGGGAAGATCTGTAACGACAGCAAGGTGTCGCGGAAGCCCCACCAGTCGAGCCCGACCACGGCGGAGAGGTCATCGCTTCTCACGAAGCCGTCGCGGTCCTCGCGATCATCGGTCGGTTGCCAACGCGGCACCGTGTAGGAAGCCTCCAGGCGCAACGTGAGCTCGCCAAAGGTATTGCTGGCGGTGGCGCCGATGACGTGCGAGCGCTCGTAATCCGGATCGACGGTCGCAGTCGGGACGCCTCCCGGAAACGACAGCGAGCGGCGCAGCACCGGGGCGTCCTCGTAGTGCCACAGATAGTTGGCCGTGAGATCCCAGTTGCCCGTCCGCCACGCCAGACGCGCACCGAGATCGGAGCCGCGGAACGCGTCGGGTCGGTCCGCCGCGCGCAGCCGCACGTCGACGCCCGCCGGCGCGCGCGGACCCACGAGCCGCGGCGCGGTGAACGCGAACGCGGCGTCCGGCTGCGGAATGTCGTGGCCCGTCGGATCCGGGATCCACAGCAACTGCAGCGTGGTCGGGCCGACGGGCACTTCGACGTTCGCCATCCACAGCGGGATCCGCGAGTCCTCGAAATCCGGCAGGATGAACTCGCGAAACGTCTGCGGGTTGATGACGTCGAGCACCTTCAGTCCGTCGGCCTGTCCCCACACCACCTGCTGCTTGCCGAGTCGTAGCCACGCGGGACCGGCGCGGCCTTCGACGTACAGCTCGCGCAGCTCGAGATCGACGCGGTCGCCGAACTCGAGCGCTCGGGTCGGCGACCAGATTTCCGCCTGCTCGGGGCCGCCGGGGGCGAGCCGATCATAGCCATCGACGTACAGCCGGCCGATCGCGGTGAGGCGAAAGCCGCCTGGCAACGCCTGGTCGAGCTGAGACTGCAGCTGCGTCGCGAACTTCTGCGCGCGGCCGGAACCGGTTTCGATCGCCCACTCGCTTTCGAGCGTGGAGGTGATCGACGGCGGCTCTGCCGCGGCGGTGGCTACCAGCCCGAGGCACACGACGAGCAGAGGGAGAGTCGGGAGAGGGCGCACCATGAAGCGGCGCATTCTATCCCCGAATGGGCGCGCTCGCCTTGGCGCCGGGCGGGTCGGGCGGTTAGCATCGCCGTCTCGTTGTTCCGGAGGACGCCGATGACTGGTCGCATTGTCTTGCCGTTCGTGGTCCGCGTCGCTTCGCTGCTCTCGATTGGATTCGTTCTGGCGCTCGTCGCCGCGGGTCCGATGGTCGGACCGGCGCACGCCCAGTCCGCTACCGACTCCAAGCCCGCTACCGACTCCCAGCCCGCTACCAAGAAGGGAGGCAAGCCCGTGGTCGTCCTCGAGACCTCACTCGGCTCGATCGAGATCGAGCTCGACGCCGAGAAGGCGCCGATCAGCGCCGAGAATTTCCTCGCGTACGTGGATGCCGGACACTACGACGGCACGATCTTCCACCGCGTAATCCCGGACTTCATGATCCAGGGCGGCGGCTTCGAGCCGTCGATGGCGCAGAAACCGACGAAGGCGCCGATCAAGAACGAGGCGAAGAACGGGCTGCTGAACCAGCGCGGAACCGTCGCGATGGCGCGCACCGGCGTCGTCGACAGCGCCACGTCGCAGTTCTTCATCAACCTGAAGGACAACGACTTCTTGAACCACGGCGGTCGAGACTATGGCTATGCCGTCTTCGGCCGCGTGACGAGCGGGATGGACGTCGTGGACAAGATCGCGGCGGTGAAGACCGCCAATCGCGGCGGGCAGCAGAACGTGCCCGTCGACGTGGTGAAGATCGAAAAAGCCCGCCGCAAGTAGAGCCGGGCGCGCGGGCGATGGGAGGCGCGGGCGCGGATGGGGGAGCCGGGCTCGACCGCCATCCTGTTGGCCGCGATCGGCCTGCTGTTGGTGCTGGCGGGCCTCGCCAGCCCGATCTCGAACCGGCTGGGCGTGCCGGCGCTGGTGTTGTTCCTCGTGCTCGGCATGTTGGCCGGCTCGGAGGGCATCGGCCGGATCCCCTTCGATGACTATGAACTCGCTTTCCGGCTCGGGACCGTCGCGCTCGTCCTGATCCTGTTCGACGGCGGTCTCAACACGTCGCGTGTCGTGCTGCGCAGGGCGGCGCTCCCGGCGGGCCTGCTGGCCACGGTTTCGGTCCTGGTGACGGCGGCCCTGGTGGCCGGCGTCGGATGGCTGCTCGGCCTCTCGCTCCCGGTGGCGCTGCTGGTCGGGGCCGTCGTTTCGTCGACCGATGCCGCCGCGGTGTTCTCGGTGTTGCGCAGCAGCGGTGTTCGGCTGCGCGAGTCGACCGGTGCCACGCTCGAGGTGGAGTCGGGCCTCAACGACCCGATGGCGGTGTTCTTGACCGTGCTCGCGACGGAGTTTGCGCTCGGCAGCCCACTGGGTCCCGGCGACGTCGCGCTGCTCTTCGTGCAGCAGTTCTCCGTCGGGGCGATCGCCGGCGTGGCGCTCGGCTACGGAGCGCGCTGGCTGCTGCGCGTGCTGGAGCTGCCCGCGGCCGGTCTCTATCCGGTGTTGACGGTCGCCGTCGCCTTCCTGTCGTTCGGCGTCGCCACACTGCTCGGTGGCAGCGGCTTTCTGGCCGTCTACGCCACGGGACTCGTGCTGGCCTCGGGGTCGATGCCGTACCGAGCCGGCGTCCGCCGCGTCCACGATGCCCTGGCTTGGCTCTCCCAGATCTTGATGTTCACGATTCTCGGGCTGCTGGTGGTGCCGTCGAATCTGATCCCGGCGATGGGGGCCGGCGTGGCTCTGGCGGCGACGCTGGCATTCGTCGCCCGGCCGCTCGGTGTCGCTGCGGTGCTCCTCCCGCTGCGCGTGCCGCGGCGGGAGTTGGCGTTCGTCTCGTGGGTGGGACTGCGCGGCGCGGTGCCGATCATTCTCGGCGCCTACCCCGTCGTGCGCGGTGTCGCCGGCGCCGAAGAAGTGTTCCACATGGTGTTCTTCGCCGTGTTGGTCAGCAGCTTCGTTCCCGGTGCTACCGTTGCGTGGTTGGCGGGTCGCCTCGGACTCGCGGATGCGCAGCCGCCGTCGCCGGCGGCCAGCATCGAGCTGGTCTCGCTGCGCGAGTTTCCGGGCGACTTCATCTGGTACTACGTCGCTCCGGTGTCGGCGGCAGCCGATGCCATGGTCCGAGATCTCTCAGTGCCCGACGGCTGCCTGATCACGCTGATCGTGCGCGAGCGCAGCGTGCTGGTGCCGAAGGGCAGCACGGAGCTCCGCGCCGGCGACCACG
>CAYOHN010000296.1:0-4861 GCA_964403735.1 uncultured Spirochaetales bacterium
ACTCCTAGCCTGCGGACTAGCTACACCATCCGAGGCTCTCAACATCTTGAGTCTGGAATCCGAAACGAGCACCGTCGGCCTCGGCGAGAATCTCCAGATTCGCCTCACGATGCAGTTCGACGACCTCACGGTCGGAGGCGGCGTGCGGCTCACCTTCGACGAGAGCGTCTTCGGCCTCTCGCAGGTCCAGTTCAGCTCGGGCCTCGGAGACGACGCGGACTTCCGCTGCCCGACGGACCCGTCCGCCACGAACCCAGTCGCCTGCCCGGCGGATCCGAGTTTCGTCTCATTCGGCGGATTCGCCGGACTTAGCGGTGGAAGACAGGTGGCAACGATCGATCTGGTCACCCTCGCCCCGTCTCTCAGCGGAACGCCGATCGGCCTCGAAGCGGTCCGTGCATTCGCAAGCGGCGTCGGCTCCCCGTTGGCTGTGACCCTGGCCGGAACCTCCGTCGTCGTCACCCCGGAGCCCGCAGCCATTGCCCTCGTTGGACTCGGAGTCGCGAGCCTGGCGCTCTCCCGGCGAAGGCGCTGACGCAGAGCAAGACGCCGATCTCTCTGGCCAGTAGCGAGCCGCCGAGATGGAACGATCGACGCCCGCGCGATCTTCGCTGTTCAACGTAGAGACCGCGTCGGATCCTCTGACTCGCCGTCGCCGCGGCTTGGAATTATCGACGGCAGTCGTCGAGGCGTCGCGCCGGTTCGATCGCGAATCTCGCCTGGTTCATCCGCGCACTGCGGCAGCGCGGGCAACGGCCGCAAGCGAGGCACCGGAGACGCTCCGATCGTTCGCCGCACGTGCGCTCGGACCTTGACTCGACATCCCGTGGGTATGAACCCACCTCGAACCGATAGATGACGGACGAATCCTTCCGGTTCAGCTGCTCGCTCAATTCACGCAATCTCCGCACCCGGCCTTCGAGATCGCGCGGCACCTCCCGTCGCGCTGCGAAGTTGCGGAAGCAGTACCGAGATCCGGGCGCACCACACGCCACGACGAGCCTGAGAACGTCGTGGAACTGGCTTTCGGGCATCCAGCAGCTGATGTCGGACAGCGACCACTTCACCGGGCTCGACGGGCGAAGCCGTGCGGCATAGTCCTGCAGGTCGGCGCACTGCAGATCGAGACGCTCGACGTGTTTGCGTGCCGCTTCGAAGCCGAGTGGCGTCAGATAGGGCGGGAGCGGACTCCGCGGCGTCAGCCCACAGTCGTAAGCGAGCCGGAGGACGTAGCTTTCGCGCACCGGATTCTCCGAGGCGTAGTCCAGCAATCGGCGGACGAGGTATGCACCGACGCTTCCTTCCGTCGAGCGCAAGAAGCTCGGGTCCTGCGCGAGCGAGTAGATGACGAGAGGGTGGCAGAAGAGCTTCCACCAGAACAGCCCTCGATCCACCCTGTTGCGGTGGGTTTCGATCAGCGCCTGCTGCGCTTCCAGGGAGGTCGCCTGGAACAGGGGCTCCGCCCAGCGCATGAGGCCGAGCGCCTTGAGGCCCCGCATGAAGCGAGTCAGGGCGGTCTCGGTGCGTCCGGCGAAGAAGGCCCCCGCCGCGATGAGCCCGCCCCTGTTGTCCCAATACTGCCGCGCGCTCGGGGAGAGCGATTGCCGGATCGCCGAGTAGCGATCGAGTCGGTCGGAGGCACCTGCGATGCCGAGGAAGCCCTGGAACTCCGCCAGGTCGAACGCTTCCATGGCGGCCGCCTTGAGCTCCAGGTTGAAGATCTGGTCGAGGCGCCGGTCGATGGCGACGAGGCGCTTCGGGCCGGCAGTGAGGAGACTCAGTGCGCGCCCGCCGCCCGCCGCGATGGCGACGACCGTGTCGTCGCCGCTGATCTCGAGCGCCGTCAGCTCGGACCTCGTGTCCTCGTTGTCGGCGCTGTAGAGAGGCCGCCATCGGTAGCGGTCGATCACGGTGTTTCGGGGTCCCGGCGCAGGCGCTCGACGAGCTTGTACAGATCCTCGCCGGATTGGATCAGCCGCATGGTCGCGAAGACTTCGTCGGCAATCTTCGGGTCGTCGTCGATGCGGTCGAACACCACCTCGGTCGAGGCCTCGCGTCCGTGTTGGCGGACCCACATTCTGGCCGGCTTGAGAAGTTCGTCGCGTCCCTGTTCGATTTCGTCTCGTGCCAGTTCGAGGAACTTGATCGGCGCGGCGGAACCCGCGCCGTAGAGATCCAGCCGCAACAGAGCGAATCGCTCGCGCTCAATCGTCGCGACGACCTTCGCGTACTGCGAGTCCGTCGGTGTCAGCGCCTCGACGACGTAGGCCGGCGCTCCCTGATCGGTCGTGTCGGGGAGGCGCCGTAGCTGGTAGCGCTTCCAGTCGTGGTGCTCGAGGTCCTCAAAGGAGAGATCGCTTCCGTAGAAGGAGTCGCCCTTGTGTGCGGCGAGGACGCGCCGCGGCCGCCGAAGGTCGCGCTGATAGATCCAGGTGTCGCTGCGGCCGTCGGCTTCCTCGATCATCAAAAGGCCGTTGCCCCGGAGATACTCGGGCTCGGTGAAGCGCAGCAGTGAGCGGCCGCGGCCGTCGATCGCCTTGTAGACGACGTCGAAGGATCGGTACGTGAGGCGACTTCCGCTGCGGTGGATGCGGAGGGTGATGCTCCGCACGCATGGGTAGTTGAACATGCGATCGAAGGCTGTCTGAATGATCGTGAGGGCAGACGGTTCGAGGGCGTCCGCAGAGACCTCCGATGCGGCGGGGCTCGGGCGGCCGAGCGCGAGCGCGCCGACCATCATGACCGCCAGCAGCAGTTTCACCGGCGTCGTCGCCTGACGGCGTCGAGGCCGAACCGGGCCGCGCGGCTCCGCCATTCCCCGCGCGTCATCTCGAGCTCGCGACGGGCGGCCTCCTGGTTCCACCCGTGTCGGCGGTAGACATCCAGCATGTTCTGGGCCAAGAGCTGATCCTCGGGGCTGAGGTCCGGGTTCATGGCGACGAGTGCTTCGATGAGATTCATCCGCTCTACGGGGCCGTCCCCATCGCGCCAGAGGATCACATTCTCGAGCACGGCGCGCAGCTCGCGGACGTTGCCCTTCCACGGGCAATGGGCGAGCGCGGCCACGAATCCGGGATCCAGCTTGGGCACAGGGGTTCGCGCGGCCTCTGCGATCTCGGCGATGAGGGCCGTGGCAATCCCCTCGAGATCGGCTGCCCGCGCGCGCAGAGGCGGCAGGTGGATCGTGGAGCCGCGCAGCCGGTAGAAGAGGTCTTCGCGGAATGCTCCGCGACGCGACAGCTCTGCGAGATCGCGGTTCGTGGCCGCAACGATCCGCACGTCCACCCTTCGGGCACTGGTGCCGCCGACGGGGCGGACCTCGCGCGTCTCCAGCACCCGCAGGAGCTTCACCTGAATGGACAGCGGGGTGTCGCCGATCTCGTCGAGGAAGAGCGTCCCTCCGCCGGCCTGATCGAAGAGGCCCTGACGAGCGGTGACAGCGCCGGTGAACGAGCCGCGAGCATGCCCGAACAGCTCGCTCTCGAAGACTCCCTCGGAGAGCTCCGGCACCGACACCGAGACAAAGGGTCCGCGGCCGCTCTCCTCGTGGATCGCACGGGCGGCCAGCTCCTTCCCCGTCCCCGTCTCGCCATGGATCAACACGGTCGTGGGGGTCGGCGCGAGGCGGCGGATCGTAGCCCGCACTTGGCGCATGGCGGCCGAGGAGCCGATCAGTCGGTCCGCGCCGACGCGCTTCTTCCCGCGCTCGCGCGCGCCGCGCGACGCCAGCGTGTCCGCGATCGTCGGAAGAAGCTGATCCGCCACACGGAACGGGAACTCCAGGAACCGCACGGCTCCGGCGCGCCCCGCTGCGAACACGGTCTGGGCATCGGCGCCGGCACTGTAGAGGACGAACGGCACCTCCAGCGTCTTCCGCACCGCGCGCAGCAGCGCGAGGCCGTCCATCGGATGCATGCGGTAGTCGCTGAGAATCAGATCGACGGGATCTCGACGGAGAGCTTCCAGCGCTTCTCGCCCATCGCGCGTCGAGATCACCCGGTAGCCCGAGGACTCGAGCTCGCCCGTCAGCTGCGAGCGCGTACCCTCGTGATCCTCAACCAACAAGATCGCTGTGACTGTCGTCATCGCCTTCCCCTGAGCGAAACTGCGGGATCCGGATCCGGAACACCGTGTGTCCCGGCCGTGATTCCACTCCAATCTTGCCGCCGTGCATGCGCACGATCTCTCGACAGAGCGAAAGGCCGAGCCCGAACCCGCTCGGGCCGAAGCCGACGCCGGGCTCGAAGATCTGCCCGAGCTGCTCGGGCGCCATTCCGCGCCCCTCGTCGACCACCTCGAGCAGGACCCGGTTGCCCCGGTGGCCGCGGTCCCGCTCGAGCGAAGTCCGAACCGAGATCCCCTCCCCTGCTCGCGTCGCCTTGACCGCGTTGTCGAGGAGGTTCTCGACGACCGAGAGCAGGCGGCTCGGGTCCGCGAGCATCGGAAGGCGTGGGAGATCGTGGTGCGTGCGGATTTGGCGATCAGAAGCGCTCGCTCGAATCGCGTCGACGGCGTCCTCGACGATGCGAACCAGGTCGATGCGTTGGGGATCGAGACGCACGCCCGAGTGGAACAGCAGGAGATCGAGGCGGCGCGACATCTCGCGGCTCGCCGCGCGGATGCGGCCGAGCGTCGCCGCGTTCTCGGACGGGAACGAATCGGCGAGCTGCTCGACGCGGCTGCGGATCTCCTCGGTGGGCTTGCGGAGCTCGTGCGCGACCCCGCGGACGAACTCGGCGTAGAGACGTCGCGAGCGAATCTCGGCGATCTCCTGCGCCTGCTCTTCGACCTCGCGCTTCAGTTCCGCCAGCAGCTCGAGGCGCCCGATCGCGAGTGTGGCGAACGCGGAGAGGGTCTCGAG
>CAYOHN010000297.1:0-4857 GCA_964403735.1 uncultured Spirochaetales bacterium
GAGCGCCTGGATGACGATGAAGTCCGGGCGGTCGCGCCAGCGCTCGCGGAAGCTGGCGTCGGCGAGCAGCAGCAACGTGTCGCCGAGACGCAGCTTGACCTCGCCGAGCTTCGCGACGACCGGCTGGCCCTCGCGATGGATGCCGACGATCGCTGCGTCGTAGCGCGCGCGGAAGCCCACCTCCTTGGGCGTGCGCCCGAGCAGCGGCGAACTCGCGCCGACCACCGCTTCGACGAGCCGGTGGCCCGGCGCGTCGATCTGCTCCAGGTGCGGGCTCTCCGCAGAGTCGAGCCCCGGCATGTCGCGCAGGTCGACCACCCGCCGCGCCTCGCCGACGAAGAGCAGGTGGTCGTCCCCGTGGAGCAGCGTCGTCGGGGCCACCGGCGCGATCGGTTCGCCATCCCGTTCGATCTCGACGAGGAAGACCCCCTCCAGGTGCCGCAGCCCGGCGTCCTCGACGCTGCGGCCGGCCATCGGTCCGCCCGGCTCGACGATCATCCGGACGACGAAGTCCCGCCCGGCGGCAGCGAGGGCGCGCCGGGGAGACTGGCGTTCGCGCAGCACCAGCGGCGCCAGGATCGCCACGAGCACGATGCCCACCAAGGCCATCGGCAGGCCGACGTGCGTGATCTCGAACAGCCCGAAGGGTTCGGCGCCGCTCTGCTGCAGCAGGCCCGACACGACCAGGTTCGTGGACGTACCGATCGTCGTGGCGACACCGCCCAGGATCACTGCGAACGACAGCGGCATCAGGAAGCGCGACGAGGAGACCCCGCGCGACTCGGACCACTCGGTCACCGGCGCGATCAGCATCGCGACGATCGGCGTATTGTTGAGGAACGCGGAGGCCGCGGCCGACGGCAAGCAGAGGCGCAGCAGGCCCGTGCGCTGTCCGCCGTCGCCGCTGAGCGCTGCGCGGACCAGCGGGCGCAGCGCTCCGGTGTCCTCGACGGCGCGCGCCAGCTCGTAGAGCGCCGCGACGGTGATCGGCGCCGGGTTGGCGAAGCCCGCGAAAGCCTGGCGTTCATCGATGACGCCGGCGATCAGCAACACGACGACGGCGCTGACGATCGCCGCGGCCGGGTGGGCGAGCCCCCGCACCATCGCGACGAACATCGCGACCAACACCGCAAGCGTGAGCAGAGCCTGCCAGCCCATGGGCGGCGCAACGTAGCGCAGGAGCTTTGGCGGAGACGGGCGGCGGGGGGGGGCGGCGGGCTGCGCGATCCGAGGGTGCTGGGGTCAGCGGACCTCGCCTGTTGCCGCGAAACACGCCTCGAGCCGCTCGGCCCGCCGGCGCAGGAACTCGCGCTGCTCGGGATGCGTCAGGACGTAGAGCTCGTTGCGCTCGATGGCGCGGACCACGCGCTCGGCGACCTGCTCGGCGGAGATCACGCCGCCCTGCATCGCGCCGGCCGGTGGCTGCGAGACCGGGGTGGCGGCCGGTACCGCCTTGCCGCGAACCCGGAGCGAGTTCTCGACGATGCCCGTCTGCACGATCATCGGACACAGCACGGAGACCCCAATGTCGTGCGCCGCGAGCTCCCGGCGCAGCGCTTCGGACAGCCCGACGACGGCGAACTTCGACGCGCAGTAGATCCCGAGCCACTGCATGCCGACGAGCCCCGCCATCGATGCGGTGTTGAGGATGTGGCCGCCCTGCTGCTGTCCGACCAGTCGCGGCGCGAACGCGTCGATTCCGTGAACGACTCCCCAGAAGTTGACGTCCATCGTGAGTCGCCACTCCTCGGGAGTGGCCTCGAGCAGGGGGCCGGCCAGCGCGATGCCGGCGTTGTTGCAGATGAGATGCGCGGCGCCGAAGCGCGCCCACACCGCGTCGGCCAGCGCCGCGACGCTGTCCCGTTGCGTGACATCCGCGCCGACACACAGCACCTCGGTTCCGCGTGCCTCCAGCATGTTCGCCCGATTCGCCAGCGCTGCCTCGTCGATGTCGGCCAGCGCAATCTTTGCACCGCGCGCAGCGAAAGCTTCGGCCAGTGCGAAGCCGATCCCGCCGGCGCCGCCGGTGATGACGGCGACGCGGTCGTGAAACGGATCCCGAGCACTCATGACGCAGTTCTGCATGAGCATGTACGGATACAGGCCGTCATGCGGATACCCGCTCGACATCGTAGACGTTGAAGCGGGCGTCCGCAGTCGCCAGAGCAAGACCTTCGGCCTGCGCCTGCGCAATCAGAAGGCGGTCGAAGGGATCCCTGTGATGCATCGGTAGCCTTCCGGCGAGAACGGCGTGATGGATCGTGATCGGAAGGACGGTGAAAGCACCTGCGGAGAGCTGTTCTTCGAGATCGTCCGGACAACTGAGCTTTCCGGCGGCGCGCTTGATTTCGATTTCCCAGACGCTTGCCGGGCTTACGACGATCGACGGGCCGCCTGCGCCGATCCGCGCCGCCAGCTTCCGCGACAGGCGGGAACTTCCTGCAAGCCACCAGAGAAGGATGTGCGTATCAAGAAGCAGGTTCGATCTCACTTTCATGGAACGAGTCGACCATCTCTTCCGACGTCTCGTCGAAATCCTTCGCGATCCGGACCTTGCCCTTCCACGCGCCGGGCTTGCGCGTGACTGAGCGCGGCGAGACGGGCACGAGGCGCACGACCGGTTTGCCGGCCTTCTGGATGACGACGTCCTCGCCTTCGAGCGCGGCTTCGATGAGGCGCGAAAGCTGGGTCTTGGCCTCGTGGATATTGGCGGTCTTGCTCATGGCATGGTTCGCCTGTTTCGGACTTAGCTAAGCTAAGTCTTTCCAGCAGCAGCGTCAAGAAGCCCCCCGCTCCCCTCGAGAAAACGCCTGCATCCCGGTCATCGCGCGACCCCATACGCTGCTGTCCCGTGATTCGATCGAATCGGCAGCCGGAGAGCCCCCCGCCGAGCTCTTGCCGGCTTGACGCCGTCAGAACGGGGGGATGCGGGGCGCCTGCGCCGGCGAGGAACCGATCGGCTCCTCGCCGGATTCCGGCCCGGCCGCCGCGTCGCCCTTGGAGGCCGCGCGCGCCAGGACGGCGCGGTAGCCCCGCGTGACCAGCGCGTCATCGAGCAGCCCGCGCGCCGCCAGCCGCGCGTGCATCTCCGGCAGTCGATAGTGCGGAACCGTCATCAGCAGATGGTGCTCGAGGTGATAGTTGACGCGGTTCGGCGCCAGCAGCAACCGCTCCCACCAACTCGCGAGCGTCGTGCGCGTGTTGCGAAGCGGATCGGCCGGATCTGGCACCATCGCGTGTTCGGCGATGGCGCGGATACGCGTCGCCAGCGTGTTCGTCGTGAGCCAGGCGCCGGCCCACAGCAGGTAGAGCCACGGCTTGCCGAACGCCGTGAGTACCGCGAGCAGCAGCGCATTGGTGGCGACGAAGCCGAGGAACGCGCGCCGTCCGTCCGCATTCCCGGCGCGCCAGCGCGCGACCGAGCGCTTCCAGGCGGCCCGGGCGAACTTCCTACCGGTCTGCCCTGACAGGTCCCGCCAGATCTTGCGCCGCAGGCTCTCCCGGGTGATCGGGAACGGGAGGACCAGACCGAGATCCGGATCCTCCGCCGTCCACGTCTTCGCGTGGTGCTGCAAGTGGTACGGGCGGTACGCATAGAGGTCCGTCCACACCGGGTACGCGCACAGCCAGCTTCCGGCCCAGTCGTTCCAGCGCTTGTCTGCGAGCAGCGTCCGGTGCGAAGCCTCGTGCATCAGCACCGCGCAACCGAGCTGCCGAGCGCCGATCACGAACAGCGCGACCAGTACCGTCAGCGGGTTCGGCCACATGCCGACCAGCGCGAACGCCGCGGCGATCAGCGCCCAGTTGGTCGCGATCGAGAGCCAACCGCGAGTGTTCGAGACGCGCAGCAGCTCCTGGATCTCGGCGCGCGTGAAGCGCTCGTGCCAGGCGGCGTTGGTGCGCGCATCGGCGTCGAGATCCGGTGCGTTGTCGCCAGCCGGCGGGGAGGTCGCGGAGAAGGTCGGATCGGCGGCGGTCACGAGAAGCCTCCCAGGGCTTGCGCGCGGCTGTCGGCCGGCGCGCGGTGATGGAGAACGCCGTGGCGGGTGAGGAAGGGCGCCCAGCAGCTTCGACCGGCGGCGTCGTAGCTTCGCATCGCCGCGACCAGGGCGGCGCGTTCCGCTGCGGGCACGATGGGCTCCGGCAGAAGCGGGTCCAACGTGAGCTGGCGGAGCGCTGCGCCGCCGATTCGGAACGACTCGATCATCGCGGCCTCCTCGGGGAGCGCTGCGAGGCGCGCGGCACTCGCGTCGAGGGCACGCCGTGTCCGGCGGTAGCCGGCCACCAGCGCGTCGGCGTCCCAGAGCGCACGGGCCCGGGCCTCGGCGAGCGCGTCGAGTCCGCGGAGTTCGCAGACGACCGAACCCGGCGGGAGTCCGAATTCCGCCAGCGCGGTGCGAACGGCATCGACCCCGCCCGCGAGATTGTCCGGTCGCACGGCCACTCCGCGCGCCAGCTCGCGGAAGCCGAGCAGCCGGTGGGCGCGTGCACGGCGGCGCTGTGCCGGGCGGCCGCTCGGGGCGCCCCGCTCCATCGCCGCCAGCCAGCTTCCGGACCAGGACCGCACGCGCCGCTCCAGCCGTCGCCACGAGGCCACCCGCTCGGCGACGGCACGCGCGCCCGGGCCGAGGCGGTAGGCGCCCCGCTCGTCGCGCTCCAGCAGCCCGTCCGAGCATCCGCGCGTCAAAGCAACTCGCACGCTGCCCTCGGCAATTCCGAACAGGCGGGCGGCGTCGATGAGGGCGCGCACGGGCATCGAGCCCTTGCGGAGCGTCGAGAGGAGATCCAGCAGGAGGCTTCGTGCGGTCAGCGGAGTCGTCGAGAGGACCGTCGGATGGTCGTTGGCAGGTTGCGACG
>CAYOHN010000298.1:0-694 GCA_964403735.1 uncultured Spirochaetales bacterium
AGCCGTGCGGCCGAAAGCCGCGTATCCTGCGCGCCGCGGAGGACCCCATCCTCCAGGAGATCATCAACTACGCCACCTACGCGCAGCCGGAAGTGATCTTCGACACGATGGGCTTCGGCCAGCCCCTCGACCACACGCCGATGTTGCTGATGGACGGCGTCCTCACCTTCGCGTGGGGCGGCACCCTCGAGCTCCTCGCCGAGGGTCTCCGCCTCACGCTCGACGAGATCCGCGAGGTCCACGAACGCCGCCCGGCCACGCGTCGACTCGACATCCAGGGCCACGTCGTCGAGCACGTGACACGGCTCGACGACGCGCTCGCGCCCGAACGGGAACACGGCAACGGCAGCTACCGCGTGCTCGTGAATGGCGTCCCCGGCATGCGCTGCGAGTTCGAGTTCTGGGACGAACACGGCGACCACGCCGTCGGCGGCGTCGTGCTCACCGCGACCCGGCTGGTCAACGCCATCCCCGCCGTGTGCAACGCACCGCCGGGCCTGCTGTCCGCGCTCGACCTACCGCTCGTCACTGGCAAGGGGCTGCTCCGCGCGCCGGGTCGAGTTGACGTCACCCGCGCGGGATTCGACCGCTACGCGCCCGCCGCCACGCGGTCCGCGAGCACCAGCATGTCGCCCGCGCGCACGCGGCCGGCGGGGATCGAGGCATCGCCGGCGCGCAGCTTCGCGAGGGCATC
>CAYOHN010000298.1:704-4831 GCA_964403735.1 uncultured Spirochaetales bacterium
GTGGGGCAGTTCCTCGGCGACCTGTTCGGAATACTCGGCGCCGGTGACCACCCACAGCACGCGGCGCGCGCGGGCCAGCACTGGGAACGTCATCGTCACACGCCGGTGTCCCTGATAGGCGAGCGCGGTCCACGCGACGTCGGAGTCGCGGACGGCGAGGACGGGATCGCCGGGGACCAGCGACGCGGTGTGGCCGTCGCTGCCGAGACCGAGGTGGACGAGGTCGAGGACAGGCGGCGCCCCGCACACGGCTTCCAGCGCGGCGGCGTAGTCGCGTGCGGTGACGGCGAGATCCGCGTCGCCGGTGCAGCGGTCCACGGCCATCGCGTGTGCGTGCGCATGCGGGATCGGCACGCGCGCGAGCAGCGCGTCCTCGAGCGGGATCCAGTTGCGCGCGGGATCACCGGCCGGGGCGACGCGCTCGTCCACCTGGAAGACGTGCGTCTGCGGCCACGGCACGTCGGGCGTATCGGCCAGCTTCGCGAGCATGCGCCACGGCGTCCGCCCGCCGCTGACGGCGAACGCGAAGCGCCCGCGCTCGGTCACGGCAGCGCGTGCCGCCGCGACGATCTCGTCGGCGCCGCGCTGCGCCACGGCGTCCTCGTCGGCGAGGACTTCGATCGGGATCGGTGTCGAGCCGTTCAAGGGCCGCATCGTGCCGGGCCGGGCGCATCCCAGCCGCCGAGCGACTCGGCCAGTTCTTCGGCCTCCTGCGGGCCCCACGACCCCGGCGCATACGGCCGCACGGGACCCGGCTCGCGCAGCAGCGGCTCGACGATGCGCCAGCATTCCTCCACCTCGTCCTGGCGCGCAAAGAGCGTCTGATCGCCGGCGATCGCGTCGCCGAGCAGCCGTTCGTAGGCATCGGTCGTGATGCCGCGCGTCGAGCACACGAAGAGCTCCATGTCTTCGCCCTGCATGCGCTCGCCCGGCGCCAGCGTCCGCGCCCCGAGCGCGATCTCGGCCTCGCCGCCGAGTCGGAAGCGCAGATAGTTCGGTTCGCGCGCCGCCTCGACCTCGATGCCGCCGAAGACGCGCTGCGGCGGTCGTTCGAGCGACACGCGGACCTCCGTCGCCGAGGCGGGCAGCGACTTGCCGGTGCGGATCAGGAACGGCACACCGGCCCAGCGCCACGAGTCGATCGACAGCTCGAGGGCGGCATAGGTCTCCATCTCGGAGTCCGGCGCCACGCCCTCCTCGTCGCGGTAGCCGTGCACCTGCCCGCGCACCAATCGGCTCGGGTCGGCGGTCCGGATCGAGCGCAACACCTTCACCTTCTCGTCACGGATCGCATCGGTGACACCCGACGTCGGCGGCTCCATCGCCAGCAAGGCCATCACCTGGAGCAGATGGTTCTGGACGACATCGCGGATCGCACCCACCTCGTCGTAGAAGCCCCCGCGTCCCGCCACGCCGAACTCCTCGGCCATCGTGATCTGCACGTGCTCGACGTGATGGCGGTTCCAGATCGGCTCGATGAACGAGTTGGCGAAGCGGAAGTACAACAGGTTCAGCACCGGCTCCTTGCCGAGGTAGTGATCGACGCGGAAGATCGAGTTCTCGGCGAAACGCTCGTGCAGCGTGCGATTGAGTGCGCGTGCGGACTCGAGATCGCGACCGAACGGCTTCTCGACGACGATCCGCGCGCCTTCCGCCAGCCCTGCCTTACCGAGACCCTCGATGACGGCCTCGAACGCGCTCGGCGGGATGGCCAGGTAGAACACGGGGCGCTGCGCGCCGTTCAGCGCGGCGCGCAGATCCTCGAAGAACTTCGGCGTCTTGTAGTCGCCGCCGACGTAGTGAAGCTGGTCGGCGAGGCGCTGGAATGCCTCGTCTTCGAGCTTCGCCCCGTGCTTCTCGACGCTCTCGCGAACGCGCTCGGCGAGCGAGGACGGGTCTCCCGGCTCGCGCCCGGTGCCGACGACGGGGAAATCGAGCTGCTCCTTGCGCGCCATCGCGTATAGCGACGGGAAGATCTTCTTGAACGCGAGATCTCCGGTGGCGCCGAAGACCACCAGGGCGTCGGAACGATCGGGCATGCTGCTCCCTTCCTCTGCTTCAGTCCCAGGGAAATCAGTCCCAGGGAAACTCCTCGAACGGGAATTCGACGCAGCCCTCGCGGCCCGCATTCGGATACTCCGCGGGACCGAAGTCGCGCGAGCGCGTGGCGAGTTCTCGGTACACCCAGCAACGTTCGCGTTGCGTCGCCAGCCGCGGATCTTCGTCGACGGCCGCCAGCACGGACTCGATCGTCACCCCGTCGCTCGTCATCCGGATGCCGCCGTCGGCCTCCGTGTCGAAGACGAGGGACTTCGCTTCTCCGGCCCGCCCATCCCACGGCGTCCACTCCGGCAGGTCTCCACCCAGGCCGCGCTCGGGCCGCCCGCTCGCCGCGAACTGCACCCAGTACGAGCGCATCGCATCGGAGAGCGTCTCGCGCGCCGCGCGGTTCTCCTCGCCAAACAGGAACCGGCCGCGGCGACCGAGATCCCAGTGCCCGAACACGAACGGGATCTCGAAACCATGGGCGGCGCCGAGGAAGGTCGCGGTGTCGAATCCGAGCAAGCTCGGCCACTCGTCGAAGTCGAAGCGATAGACGAAGACGTCGGGCTGCGTGCGCCACATCGCGTCGGCCGGACCGTCGGCGCCGGTCGCCTTCCACATCGCGCTCGTGGCGTCGGCGACGGCCAGGTAGCGATCGGAATCGTGGACCCGCGGGATGAGTCCGAACCACATCCTGGTGTAGCGCGGCTGCGGAAACAGGAACAGCTTGTTCTCGTCGCGGTTGGTCCCTACCAGCACCGGCACGCGATTCCAGCCATCGGGACGCGCGAGCCGTTCCAGTGGCTCGCCGGCCGGCAGCACGGCGCCGTCGCCGAATACGCGCGGCATGTCGAGGAACAGCTCCTCCTCGCCGTCCAGGTACGCCGCGAACAGTTGCTCCGGAGTGCGCTCGCGCAGGAACGCGGCGACGTCCCGCGGTGACGCGGCCGCCAGCGCCGCGCGAGCGGACGCGCGGTCCTCGGCGCGGCCGGCGGCGATCCACAGCCGCGCGAGGATCTCGTTCGACGAGCGCTCGTGACCGGGCTCCTCTTCGCTGTCGCTCCAATGCTCCGCCTTCGAGACCGGCAGAATCGCCGTGCCGCCGCTCTGGGAGATCGCGCGGTGGAACAAGCCGCGCGCCGGCGGTGCGAGCAGCAGGGTGTAGACGTTGGTGCCGCCGGCCGATTCGCCGAAGATCGTGACGCGTCCGGGGTCGCCGCCGAAGCCCGCGATGTTCTCACGCACCCACTCGAGCGCGCGAACGAGATCCAGCGTCCCGAAATTGCCAGAGCGCTCGGCGGCGCTGGCGTCCGGCTCGCGCAGCGCAGCGTGACGGAACCAGCCGAGCGGCCCGAGCCGGTAGTTGACGGTGACGACGATGACGTTCTCGCGTGTCGCGAGCACGCCTCCGTCGTAGCGATCCGCGAACCCGATGACGTTGCCGCCGCCGTGGATCCAGACGAGCACCGGCAAACGCGCATCACCGGTGGGCACCGCGCCGGGCTCGAAGCGCGGCGCATGGACGTTGAGGTACAGGCAGTCTTCGCTTCCGCTCGGCTGGCCCGGATCACCTTCGACGCCGCCGAACTCACTGGGGAGCTGGACGCAGTGCGAGCCCGGTGCCAACGCCTCGCGCGCGCCGGCCCAGCGCGGCGCCGGCTGAGGGGCGCGCCAGCGCCTCTCGCCGACGGGCGGAGCGGCGTACGGCAAGCCCCGCCAGACGTGCCCCCCGTAGCGGCCGACGGAGCCGACGACGTCGCCGGCTGGCAACAGCCGGCGCGAAGAAGCGTCCGCAACGGCCGGCGGCGACGGCTCGGGAGCGCCCGGCACCAGCGCGCGCAGCGCCATCCACGCGAGCGCGATCAGCACGACGACGAGTCCCAGGCCCACCGCCCGACGTCGCCGACGTCGGCGACGCGGCGGTGCCGGCGCCTCCGCCGCCGCTCCGTCTTCACCGCCCCGACCATCCGGATCCATTCCACCCTCCTCAGCCGACTTCGTCCTCAGGCTAACAGGCCGCCATCGCGCGCCGTCAACCAAGGGGCCGGGTTCGTTCGTCAACTTTTCCCGAACGGGAAAAGTTG
>CAYOHN010000299.1:0-4819 GCA_964403735.1 uncultured Spirochaetales bacterium
GTCGTCGGATCCGCGCACAGCAGCAGATGCACGTCTTCGCGGCCGCTGCGGTGGAGCGTCAACACCACACGGCGTTCGTCCGTCTGCACGATCCTCTCGGCGCGAACCCCGCGCAGCGTCGCGTCGACGAGCGCAACGGCGCGCCGGAGCTCGGCAAGGTTCATCATCGCGGGACCGCGCTCCGCGCGCTCATCGCTGGCACCGCGGACAGAAGTGGCTGCTGCGCGCGCCCACCACGATCCGCCGGATCGGCGTCGCGCAGACCGGACACGGCTCGCCGGTCCGACCGTACACCTGCCGCTCGTCCTGGTACGCGCCGTCGACCCCGTCCGGTCCGATGTAGTCGCTGATCGACGAGCCGCCGGTCTCGATCGAACGCAACAGGACACGGCGCAGCGCGTCGGCGATGCGCTCGCACTCGGCGCGCGTCACGCGCTGGGCCGCGCGGGTCGGGCGGACGCCGGCGCCGTGCAGCGCTTCGTCGGCGTAGATGTTCCCGACACCGGCCAGCACCGCCTGATCGAGCAGGAAGCTCTTGATCGCCACGCGGCGTCCGCGCGAAGCCGCGAACAGCGACTTCCCGCTGGCCGCGAGCGCATCGGGACCGAGCCGATCCAGGCGCTCGTCCGACACGCCCGGCGCCAGCCACAGGACCTTTCCGAACTTGCGCGCATCGCGCATCCAGACCTCGGGGCCGGCGTCGGCGAAGCGCAGGCGCAGATGCGTGTGCTCGTCCGGCGAAAACCGGAGCTGCGCCTCCGGCGCGAGGATCGCGCGCGCCGATGCGCGCAGCAGCCGCGGGCTGGTCGCGGCGCTGGAGAAGAGCTGCCCGGTCATGCCGAGGTGCAACACCAGCCGGCTGGTATCGTCGAGCGCTGCCACGAGGTACTTGCCGCGCCGCAGGAGCGCGTCCACCCGCCGTCCCGCGAGCGCGCGACGCAGACGCCCAGGCGGCGTCAGGAAGAAGTAGCTCGGGCGGGTCGTCGCGACGTCGGCGATCGCTCGTCCGAGCAAGAGCGGCTCGATCCGCTGGCGCGTCACCTCGACTTCGGGCAGCTCGGGCATGAGGACCGCTCTCGCTCCGTGGCAGCGACGCCGACGCGTGAGCCTCCGGCTACCGCCACGGCTCGACGAGGATCTTCGCGTGCGCGTCCGGGCTGCCGAGCGTGTCGAAGGCCGCCGCGACGCCGTCGATGTCGGTCTTGCCGGTGATCATCGGCGCGGCGTCGATCTCGCCCTCGGCGAGCGCGCGCAGCGTGCGCGCGAACTCGTCCGGCGTGTAGCCGAGCACGAACTGGAGGTTCAGCTCCTTGTTGATGCCGAGCATCGGGCGGAACGAGTCGACCTCCATGCACACGCCGGCCACGACGATGCGCGCCTGCGGCGGGGCATCGCGCATGATCGAGCCGATCAGCCCCGGGACGCCGACGCATTCGAAGATCACCGCGCACTTCGCGCCGGCGACTTCGCGCCAGGCATCGATGGCGGGCCCCTCGCCGGGATCGACGACGGTGGTCGCGCCGAACTTCGTCGCCAGCGCACGGCGGCGCGGCGAGTAATCCGCAGCGACGATGATCTCGGCGCCCTGGAGACGCAGACCGGCGATCACCGCGAGACCCACCGGCCCACAGCCCACGACGAGCGGCACGTCGCGCGCCGTCACGTGGCCCTTGGCGACGGCGTGGACCCCGACGGCCATCGGCTCGGTCGTCGCGGCGTGCTCCGTCGCGAGGCCGTTCGGCACCTCGAGCAGCATCGGCTCGGAGAGCACCATGCGTTCGCCGTAGCCGCCCGGCACCTCGTCGGAGTAGCCGACGGCCTGGAGGCGCGCGCCGCGGAGCAAGATGGGCATCGAGACGACGCGGCGTCCGGCCGGGATGCGCTGCGTCGTGTTGGGGCCGAACTCGAGGATCTCGGCGCAGTACTCGTGGCCCAGCACCACGTCCGCCAGCAGGTTCGGGACGAACGGCGCGCCGCTCTCCTTGGCCGCGGCGATCATCTGGTCGGCATGATGCAGCGCGTGCAGATCCGAGCCGCAGATGCCGCAGGCGAGGGTCTTCACGAGCACCTCTCCCGGCCCGGGAACGGGATCCGTGACGGTATCGACGACGATCTGCTGGTCGCGCATGACGGCGGCGCGCATGAAGCCTCCTCGGCGGGCGGTGCGATGGCATGCTAGCCGATACTCTCTGCTGCTCATGGTCGTCCGAGAAGAAACCCACCCTGGAGCCCCGCGTTCGGTCGTCTTCGACCGGGCCGCCGGCTATTACGACGCGACGAGGGGCCTCCCGCCGGGCGTCGAAGACGCCGTGGCCGCCGCGTTCGTCGCCGCCGGCGGGCTCGGGCCCACGAGCCGCGTGCTCGAGATCGGCGTCGGCACCGGGCGCATCGCGCTGCCGTTGGCGCGCCGCGTGGAGCGCGTGGTCGGCGTCGATCTGTCGGCGGCGATGCTCGCAAAGGGGCTCGAGAAACGCGGCGCCCTGCCGGTCCACTTCGTGTGCGCGGATGCGACGCGGCTGCCGTGCGCGGACCAGAGCGTCGATGCCGCTGTCGCGGTCCACGTCTTCCACCTGATCGAAGGCTGGCGCGCCGCGCTCACCGAGCTCGAGCGCGTGCTGCGTCCTGGCGGCCTGCTGCTCCACGGTTCCGACGACCAGGCACGGGGAGCGGCCTGGACGCGCTGGCGGGAGCGCCTGGATGCACAGCTCGGTGTCGAAAACGTCGGCGTCCCGCGCGCGAAGATCGAGACCTTCCTGGAGGACGAGGGCTGGAGCGCCGTGGGCGAGGAGCGGCTCCGCTTCCCGCGGCGCATGCGGCCGAGCGCGCTGATCGACCTCATCGCCTCGCGAACGTGGTCCGTCACGTGGCGGATGAGCGACGCCCAGCTCGCAGAAGCCGTCGACACGCTGCGGACCGATCTCCATGCCGAGTTCGACGATCTCGACGCGGAGGTCGAGGTGGAAACCGGCTTCCGCGTCCGGGCGGTCCGTCCGCCCGAGCGTCGACTCGGGCGTTGAACCGGAAGTGGACGACGTCGCAGTCCGGGCTTCCGTCGCCCTTGCGTTCGACGAGCACTCAGCGCCAGAAGCGACCCACGGCCGCGAAGCGCTCCCAGCGCTTCGGGAGACGCGCCAGCTCGACGTGGGCGGAGTGCGCGACCCATCCCGCCGCGAAGCCGGCCGCGCGCACGACATCGAGCGACGGTGTCTCTCCGAGGCGGGAGAGCGCCGTACCGAGCTGCCGTTCGGCGTTCGCGACGTCGTTGAGATGACCGAGCGCATCCTGCAACCGCGCGAGGCGACGGGCGTAGCGTTCGGCCTGCTTCCCGGGATGGAGACACGCCGTGAACTCCGCCGCATAGCGCAGCTTCTTGAGCCGGATCCGCAGTCGATGGCGCTCCTCAGTCGATGCTTCGGCGAGATGTCTTCCCAACCGACGCGCGCGCTTGTGGCGCCGTTCGAGCAGCGGCGCAACGAAGAGGGGCGCCGGCAGGAAGAGCTTTGCGGAGTGTTCGTCGAGTGGCTGCTCGCGCCATGCCCGGCGCGCGATCCACGCGCTGGTCTCGAGCACGAGGCGCGGCCAGCGCGGGGATTCCAGCGCGGCGACCGCGCGTCGTTGCGCCTGGTTCCGCGCCTCCTGGGCAGCCGCGCGCAGCCGCGCGAGCCCCTCGCTCTCGGGGTGGGATGCGACCAGCGGATCGAGCAGCTCGGTGACGAACACGTCGAGATCGCGAACGGAACCGAGTTCGCCGGTCAACCAGCGCAGCTCGTCGCCCAACCATCGACGTTGCCGCTCCGGCAGAACCGAGCCGAAGAACGCCAGCGCCGAACGCAGGCGCCGAGCTCCGACACGCATCTGATGCACTCCCTCGGGATCGATCCCGAGCACGGCCGCCGGTTCGTTCGCGACGAGCTGGCCAAGACCACTCTCGACCACGGCGGCCAGAAGCGCCTCGAGAGACGCCCCGTCCTCCACGACCACCGGCCGCGCCTTGTGCGGCGCGGGGCCCCGGCCCGTGCTGCACTCGTAGCCGCGCTCGGCGAGCGTCCGGCCGAGCGGTCGCAGCGGCAAGGTTTCCAGGAGCTCCAGCGCGAGGCGAATCGGCTGGCTCGGATCCTCGCCGCGGCCTGCGATCTCGACCTCACAGATCGGCACGGCGCCCCGCGGAGTGCGGATCTCTCCGACGTCGAGATCGAAGCGAAGGGTATTGTCATCCTCGTGCAGCAGTCGGCGCGTGCGTTCGATCCGCACGGCGAAGGCGGGAGTCAGGGGTTGCCGGTCGACACACTCGGCGAGCCGCACGCGCAACTCGGGATCCGGAATCGCCGCGAGATCCGGCTGCGCGGACGCGACGAGGGCGTCGAGTTCCTCGGGGACCGCCGCGGTCAGACCTACACCGTATCGTGTCTCCAGCGTCTGGACGGCGTGGGAGCCGACGGAACGCAGGCGCAGCGCCACGCCGGCGCTCGCCAGGTCGAGGTTCGGGGTTTCCCAGTACACCCAATGCACATCGCTGCGCGCAGCGCGCCCTCCCGAGGCGAGAGCCCGGAGGAGAGGATGACGACGCAGTGCCGGGAGCGCGGCGCTGGACAACGCGAAGCGGAGCGCCCGAACCGGGCCGTCGCCGCGTACGGCCCAGTCCCGACCGACGGGCTCGGGAACCGTCTGCGGGCGGACGGGGCGCGAAGGATGCAGCGAGTCGGGGGGAACGGAATGCATGAGTGTCTCGACCGGGAATGCTAGCGCGACACGGCACGAAATCGCGGGCCGTCAACCAAGGGGCCGGGTTCGTTCGTCAACCAAAAGGTTGACGAACGAA
>CAYOHN010000300.1:0-4812 GCA_964403735.1 uncultured Spirochaetales bacterium
GAAAAGTTGACGGATCCAACCCGGCCCCTTTCTTGACGGCGGGGGTCTGGAAGAAGTCGAGGAGGGCGCGGGTGACGGCGTCGGGCTGTTCGAGGGTGGTGACGTGGCCGGTTTCGGGGACGACGACGTGGCGGGCGTGGGGCAGCCGGGCGGCCAGCACCTCCGCGGCGCGCAGGAACGCCGTGTCCTCGGCACCGACGAGCACCAGCGCCGGCGCGTCGATGCCGGCGAGCTCGTCGATGCAGCTCGGCGCCAGCGCCGAGACCCGCCGCCCGAAGTGCGCGACGCCGTGTACCTGCTGCCGGGCGATCGCCGCCGCTGCGGCGCGCGACGCCGGCAGCTCCCGGTGCCGTCCCACCGCGGTGTCGGCGCCTCGGCTGGCCAGAAAGCCGTCGATGCCGCGCTGCTCGAGCATGCGCGCGGTCTTTTCGGTCTGCGCCTGCCAGCGCGCCTGCCCTTCGGGGTTCTTGAAACCCGGCCCCGTGTCCAGCAGCGCCAGCGCCCGCACGCGCGCACGCTCGCGCAGAGCGAAGTGCAGCGACGCGAGCCCGCCGAACGAGAAGCCCGCGAGCACGGCCGGCTCCCCCGCGCCGGCGCCCCAGTCCAGCACGCGCGCGAGGTCGTCGAGCACGATCGCCATCGAGTATGCACTGGGATCGTCCGGCGCGTCGGAGTCTCCGTGGCCGCGATAGTCCCAGAGCAACACGCGAAAACCGGCGGCGACCAGCGGCGCCACCTGCGGTCGGAAATTCTCGCGCGTGGTGCAGTAGCCACACGAGAACAAGACCGGCGGCCCGACCCCCTGCGCTTCGACCGCGAGTCGGATGCCGTCGCCTGCGACGACCGTGTCGGTCGTCACGCGCGCGCCTTCGGCTTCGGCCGGGCCGTGAGCCGGCGGCGCAGCGCCTTCGCCATCTGGTCGAGCTGATCCTGCATCGGCCCGCGGATCGTGAACTCGGGGACCAGCGTCTTGGTGCGGCCCTCGAGTTCTATGCGCACCCGCGTCTTGTGCTTGTGCTCCACAAGCGTCACTATTCCGTGTAGATCTTTCCACACGTGCCCGTCACAGACTTTCTCGAAGTGGATGTCGCCACCGGGCTCGTAGTCGAAGTGGAATGTCGCGGTGCCCTCGCGACCGAGCGCGGTGTAGTGGCTCTGGATCGTCTTGCGCCCTTCCTGGCGATCGATGATCTCGGTCTCGGTGTCGGGGAACAGCTCGCAGAGGACCTCGTCGTCGGCGAGCAGAGCGGCGGCCTCCGCGCGCGGCCGATCGACGTCGAATTCCTTCTCCATGCGCACGACGAGCCCTCCCGGTTGCTCCGCGGTCGTTCCTCCGGCCGCTATTGGATCTCGATCCACACGGGCGGCAACAACAGCGCGCCCCCCTGCGCGATGGCACCGAGCCACGCGGAGACCCGTTCAGCCGCCGCCGGAAAGCGCTCGACTTCGAACGGAAGCGCGGACGCGGCCGTCCGCGCAACGGACAGGCGGAAGCTCTCGGCGATCTGCTCGGCCAGCGGCCGCGGCGGGGGATAGACGCTGAGCCCGACATCGGCGTCCGCGTCGATGCCGGCCCGCTCCTTCGCGAGCAGCACCGCCGCGCGCAATCCCCCGAGTTGGTCGACGAGCCCCCGCGTGACGGCCTGCTCACCGGTCCACACGCGCCCCTGCGCAACAGCGTCCACCTGGGCGACGTCGATCGAGCGCCCCTCGGCGACTCGATCGAGGAACAGCTCGTAGACGGTCTGCACTTCGCGATCGAGCCACTCCGCGGTGTCCGCGGACAGCGGCGGCATCGAGAGGTTCAGCTCGGCGTGCGGCGCGCGCTGCATCGTCTCGGTGGCGACGCCGAAGCGCGCGAAGAACGCGCCGAGCGCCGGCCGCACGGCGAAGACGCCGATCGAGCCGGTGATCGTGCCCGGGCTCGCGACGATGCCATCGGCCGCGGACGCGACGTAGTAGCCCCCGGACGCCGCGTAGTCCGAGAACGACGCGATCACCGGCTTGCTCTGGCGCGCCTCCCGGACCGCGCGCCAGATCGTCTCCGACGGGAACGAGCCGCCGCCGGGACTGTCGACGCGGAGGATGATCGCTTGGATCGAATCGTCCTCGGCAGCCTGGGCGAGCGCCTCGGCCACGGTCCCGGAGGCGGCGACCGGCTCGCCGGTCCGCGTCGTGCGGCCCTCGCCCTGGACGACCGCGCCGCTCGCATAGACGAGCGCAAACGTCGCTTGCGGGTCGAAGCCGACCGATGCCGCGTCGACCCCGGCGTAGTCTGCCCCCTCGACGACCGGTGGTTCCCCGAAGTTCGCGATCAGCTCCTCGCGCGTGCTCTCCCCGTCCACCAGGCCGAGTGCCTTCAGCGTCTCCGGCTTCGACGACGCCAGCGCCAGCGCCATCCGCACGGCCTCGTCGGTGAGCCCACGCGACTCCGCGATGCCCGACACGAACTGGGCGTCGACGGAGTCGAGCAGCGACTCCGCCTGCTCGCGGTACGGCGCGCTCATCTCGCGGCCGACGAGTTGCTCGGCGGCGCCCTTGTACTTCCCGGCCTTTCCGACGGCGACCGCGATGTCGTAGCGATCCCAGACGCCGCCGAGGAACAGGTGCTCCTCGGCCAGACCGATCAGCGGCGGTCCGCTGCCGGGCTGCAGATGGATTTCTTCGGCTGCACTCGCGACGTAGTATTCGAGGTTGGCGCCGAAGCCGCCCACACCCAGCAGAGCGATCGGATGGCGGCCGGCCTCCTGCAAGTCTCGGATCGCGCCGCGCAGCTCCTGCGCCTTGGCCCAGCCGATCTGGAGATCGCCGATCTCCAGGATCACGTGGGCCAGTCGCTGGTCGCGCTGCGCCTTGCGCAGCTCCGACAGAACGCCCAGCAGCGAGCGCTGCTGCATTCCCAGCGCCTGCGCGAAGAATGGTGCGTCGGCCGCCTCGACGAACTCGCCTTCGAGGCGGAACACCAGAACGCTGCCATCATCGAGACTGGGCTTCTGCATGCGATGCACCCCCCAGCCGATGGCCAGCAGGACCAGGATCGCGAGCAGCGTCCAACGCAGCGTCCGCATCGAAAATCCCCCCGCTATGATGACCGACCGTGGCACGCGACGTGTACATTGCCGCGGTCGGCCTGACCAAGGTCGACCTCACGGGGCGGATCTTCGCCTCGGTCTTCGACCTGTTCGCCGAAGCCTACCAGCGGGCGCTCGAAGAGTCGCCCGTGCGCAGTTTCGAGGCGCTCCAGATCGGCATCATGGACAGCGAGGAGTTCGAGAACCGCGCCAACGTGGCCGCGAAGGTAGCCGACCGGCTGGGCCTCACGGGGATCCCGGCCGTCCGGTCCGAGACGGCCTCCTCGACCGGCGCCGCCGCGCTGAACGAGGCCTACCACAAGGTGGCGTCGGGGCAGTGCGAGAACGTGCTGGTGCTGGCCGGCGAGCGCATGAAGAACGTCACGACCGAGGTCGCGACGGCGATCATGTCGAAGACCGTCGACCCGGCCGAGCGCAACTTCGGCTTCACGATGCCGGCGCTGATCGCGCTGGTCACGCAGGCCTGGCTCGGCGAACGACGGCTGCGCGGCAAGCCGGTAGCGGACCTGCTGGCTCGCCTCATGGTGCGCGCCCATGCGCTCGGCGCGGAGAACCCGCTGGCGGCCTTCCACGGCCGATCCGAGCCGCTCGACGCGTACTTCGACACCACCCAGAACCTCGCCGTGGCGACGCCGCTGTTGCGCAAGGACTGCTCGCCGATCTGCGACGGCGCGGCGTGCGTCGTGCTGACCGCCCGCCCGCAGGCCGTCCGGATCGCGGGGCTCGGCTCGGCGACGGAGACCAGTTCGATCCTCGATCGCCGGCACCTGTCCGGGATGGATGCGACGCGCGCGGCGGCGCGCGTCGCGTACTGGCGCGCCGGAATCGTGCGGCCGCGCGACGTCGAAGGCCTGTACGTCGAGTGCCACGACGCGTTCAACAGCCTGCTGCCGATCAGCTTGACGGATCTGGGCCTCGTCGAGCCCGGCGAGGCGATCGATGCGCTGGTCGGAAGCCTCGAGCAAGAGCCGGGCGATCCACTCGAGCACCCGGTGACGGGTCGGCGCGGCCGCCTGCCGGTGAACTTCTCGGGCGGCCTCAAGGCGCGCGGGCATCCGGTCGGCGGGACGGGGCTGTTCCAGATCGCCGAGTGCTACCTGCAGCTGGCGGGTCGCTTCCCGAATCCGAGCGCGCAGGTGCCGGGAGCAAAGGTCGGCATTGCTCATTCGATCGGCGGGCCGGGCAACAACGTCTACGTCACGGTGATCGAGCGCAGCGACTCGAAGCGCAAGCCGGAGACCGCCGCGCGACCGCAGACCTCGTTCCGTTCGAGCGGGCCGGCGAACCTCATCGAGCAGCGCGAGCGCCTGGCCGGCGGGCGCGCCGTGCTCGAGGCCTTCACCAGCATCCATGTGACCAGCGGGCACCAGTCGGGGCCGGTCCACGTCGGGCTGGTGCGGATCGACGGCCGGCGCGCGTTTGCCAAGCTCGACCATCCGCCCGGCGAGGGCGAACCGGCCGAGTCGGTGCTGGCCGGTCAGCGCGTCAAGCTGCTGCTGAAGGACGACGGCGACCAATACTTCCAGATCCCGCGCGGCCGCGGCTTCGACCTCGCGCGCATCGTGGAACGCGTCCGCGCACGGGTCGGCCTGGGTCGCGCCGCGAGTCCGATTGCGGCGTCGGATCCCGGCGCCACCGATGACAGCGACGCCGACCCGCCATTCCCGTCAAGAAAGGGGCCGGGTTGGATTCGTCAACTTTTGCCCGTCGGGCAAAAGTT
>CAYOHN010000301.1:0-4805 GCA_964403735.1 uncultured Spirochaetales bacterium
GGAAGCGGGCGGCGCCGATGCGATCGCCTCCTTCGTGCTGCACTGGCGGTCGCGAAAGGCGCGACGGACGAGGGACGCGGCGCTGGGCATCGGGTCTCCGGGAGGACCGGGATGATGTCAAACCCGACCCGACCCGACCAGGGATGCGCCGGCGAGCAGCCCGGTCGCTGCCCGGGACGGATGATAGTCGCTCCGACGGCATCCCGCGTTAGGATCCGGTGACAGACACCCTGCGGGCAATCTCACGAGAGTGGAGCGCCGAGTGGAGTACCGTCTGATCCCTGCCCACCCTTTCGCTTTCCTGCACGCGGGCTGGATACACAGATCTCTGATCGTTCGGCTCGCGCGCCGCAAGGTCGAGGCGCGTTATCGGGGCTCGCTGCTCGGATCCCTCTGGGCCTGGATCCAACCGTTGCTCCTGCTGTCGGTCTACACGTTCGTATTCGCGGTCGTATTCGAAGCGCGATGGGGCCTCACCGAAGGGGGCGGCTTGACGCCATTCGCCCTCGCTGTCTTCTCGGGAATGGTCTACTACGGAGTCTTTTCGGAATGCATCAACGAAGCACCCAACCTCCTGCTCGCCAACCAAGCCTTCATCCGTCAGGTCCGTTTCCCTGTCGAGGTGCTTCCGTGGGTGTCCCTGGTTGCGTCGCTGTTCGGCTTCGCGATCAATCTCCTGCTGCTCGTCGCGTTCGCGCTGATCGTGCTCGGGAAAGTGCCTTGGACGCTGGTGCTGGTACCCGTCGTCGTCGTCCCGCTTCTGCTGATTACCCTCGGCGTGACGTGGCTGCTGTCGTCTGCAGGCGTATTCGTCCGAGATCTCGCTCAGGTTACCGGTGTTGCGACCACGGCGCTGCTTTTTCTCAGCCCCGTGTTCTATCCGGTGTCGCGAATTCCCGAATCGTTTCAGTCGATCTACTCGATCAATCCTTTCGCGACACTCATCGAGGCGTTTCGCAACGCCCTCTTCGGAGGCCAGCTTCCGGACCCGGTCTCGCTGACAGGGGTCGCGTTCGCGGGTTGGCTCGTGGCGTGGATCGGATTCATGGCTTTCATGAAGGCGAAGGACGGCTTCGCGGACGTGCTTTGAGAAACGAGAATGCCTGCCAACGCCGTCTCCACCTCGGGCGCAAGCCGAGCAAGGCGAAGCTCCGCCGCGCGGAACCCGGCAGACTCGTTGGGGATCGGCGTCGCCAGCCGCACCGCAACGGCGCGTTCGGTGCGCCGGAGCGGGCTCCGATCCAGGCTCAGGACGCCGCGGAGGATCTCCTCTCCCGTCCCGCCGACGCCCTCTCGCCAGTGCCAGACGAGCTGCCGGCGCGACCCCGATCGCAACACCAGCCACTCGACCTCCCGTCCGCTCTCGAGTCGACGCTCGCCTCGTTCGACGATCGACCACCCCGTGTCGAGCACGGCCGTCTTGGGAGACAGGAGGCGGACGCCGCCGGTCCTCCGATCGTCTCCGGCCAGGAAAACCTCGACCGTCGTGTCACCCGTTCCATAGCTCCGCCGCACCCACTCCGAGAAGGCCGTCGTGCCGAGGAATTGCTTGTCGACCTTGAGACCGCGCGCGCGTTTCCCGTCGATCTCGATGGGGAAGCGAGCCAGCGGCTCGGCCCGGCGAACGGGCGGTTCCCATGGTTGCCAGAGAAACGAGCCCACCAGCAGGACGGTCGACGTCATCGCGACGGGGACCAGGCGCGCCGGGGAGAGCGGGCTGCGGGGAGGAAGCCGCTGGCGCTTGCGGGGGCGCGGCGGCGGCAGGATCCGCCCGAGGATTCCGTCGACCAAGGCGAGCAGCAGCACACCCACGACGATCATGATCAGTCCCTGAGCGGTATGGATCGCCGCGATGTCGGAGTAGGGGTTGAGCATGATCGTCAAGACACGGAGCTGATTGGTGAACAGACCGACGAGCGGCGAGATCACTACGATCAACGCGGAGCGCAGCCGACTCTGATGGAAGAGTTCGACATAGAGGACGGCACTCATGACGAGTGTCTGGGTACCGCGCATCCCGCTGCAGCTCTCGATGACCTGGAAGATGACCTGGCGGAAGGCGACGCGATCGCCCTCGACGGACACCGCGAGACCCGCAATTCGAAGCATCCAGGCCGCGACATCGGCCACCGCCAACTGAAGCGGGTAGATCACCGCATTCACGATCGCCGGTGGCGTGGGGTAGGCGAAGAGGACGAACAGGGCGGGAAGCCAGAGCGCGCGGAGCCCGGGCATCCCGCCCAGCCAGAGGGCGGACCCCAGAATCCACAGCGTGAGCGAGGGAAGCAGGAACGTCGGAGCGTCGACCGACCAGGCCCAGCCCGCCGAGACCAGAGCGCCGACGAGGGCCACCGAACCGGCGAGGCGGCGAGGCGGAGCCCCGAGTGCCGCACGTGCCCGGTGCCAACGGCTCGCCAGCATCCAGAGCAAAGCGGCGAACACCAGGACCGGAGAACTCGCCGACGGCTCGAACAGGACGGCCTCGGCGTCGGGGAGGGTCGAGGATCCGCCGGAGCCGATCTCCATCACCCCCCGGTAGGCCACGACGGCGCAAGCCACGGAAGAGACCAGCATCAGATTGCCGGCGCGCGTCCGTGTCTCGCTGCCGCCCGTCTCCCGGGAGGAGGGCGACAGCTGCGCGGGAAACTCTCCTCGATCTGTCGATGTCGGCGAGGTCAACGCCGGTTGGAATAGCACAGCGGGATCGAGCCCGGCGAAGCCGCAGGCCCCCCGACGCCCGCCGCCAGACGCCGTTGGATCTCTTGCCGCTTGCGCCACGCCCCCGGCATTCCGCGAACGGCCTCGAGATAGGCGGGGAGCACGGCGGGGTCGCGCAGCAACGCGAATCCCAACCGCAACGCTTCCCAGGCAAGCAACCACGGAAGGTTCCCCAGGACGTCCCGGGCTCGCTCGTTCTTGAGGATCTGCAAGTAGTGGTTCTTGAACGAATGGCATCGCACCACGGGGTCGATCGCAAAGCGATGCTCCTTGCGCCATCCCCGACCGTGGACCGCCCGAGCCGCGGGCTGATAGACCACCGTCCAGCCGAAGCGTCCCGCACGCCAACATAGATCCGTGTCGTCCTGGTAGGCGAAGAAATCCTCGTCCACGACCTCGCCGCGTACGGCGATCCCGTCCATGGCGGAGCGCCGGACCAGCATCGCAGCCCCACTGACGGCGAAGACGGATTCCCGCCGGTCGAAACGACCGGTGTCTCGCTCCCCACTGCCCCGATCGCGTGGACGGCGATGCCGCGGCAATCGGATGCCGGCGCTGTCGAGTGTGCTGCGATCGGGCCTCAACAACTTGCCGCCGGCGATCGCGACCTCCGGGTGAACGGATACATCGGTGATCAGCGCATCCGCGTAGTCCGGGTCTGGAGCGGCATCGGGATTGAGCAGAAGTGCGAACTCCGCAGCTGCGTGATGCTCGGTAATCCATGCCAGGACTCGATTCACACCAGCCCCCCAACCGCGGTTCTCGCGGACGTCGAAGACCACTTCGGGGAAGGCGCGACGCACGGGAGTCAGGCGGTCCGCGTCGACGCCGGTATCCACCACGAGGACGGCGGCCGGGGCCAGCGTCTGCCGGCGCAGACTCTCGAGGCAGCGCGGCAGCTGGTCCCAATCGGCGTGGTGGATGACGCCGGCGACGTAGCCTGCTTCCGACGGAGTTTTCGAGCGGCTCACGACGGATGAAGATGGGAAAATCCGGGGCAGTTGCCTAGAGTGCGCTTCCGATGACCGATCGGTCCTCCGCCCCGCCCCGCCGCGCCCTGATTACCGGCATCACCGGCCAGGACGGCTCCTATCTCGCGGAGTACCTGCTCGAGAAGGGCTACGAGGTCTGGGGCGTCACGCGGCGCACCAGCAGCCATCGGCTCGAGCGCATTGCCCACCTCGAGGGCCGGATCCAGATCGTCTCGGCGGATCTGCTGGACCAGAGTTCGCTGGCCACTGCGCTCACCGAGGCGCGTCCGCACGAGGTGTACAACCTCGCGGCGCAGAGCTTCGTGCCGACCTCCTGGTCGCAGCCGGTGCTGACGGCGGAGTTCACGGCCGTCGGGGTGACGCGGCTGCTCGAGGCGATCCGGTCGGTGGACACCTCGATCCGCTTCTATCAGGCCAGTTCGAGCGAGATGTTCGGCAAGGTGCGGCAGGTGCCGCAGACGGAGGACACGGCGTTCCACCCGCGCAGTCCGTACGGCGTCGCCAAGTGCTACGGGCACTGGATCACCGTAAACTACCGCGAGTCCTACGGGCTCTACGCGTGCTCGGGGATCCTGTTCAACCACGAGAGTCCGCGCCGCGGGCTCGAGTTCGTGACGCGCAAGGTCACCGACGGTGTGGCGCGCATCGCGCTCGGCCTGGCCAGCGAGCTGCGGCTCGGCAACCTCGACGCCAAGCGCGACTGGGGCTTCGCGGGCGATTACGTCGATGCGATGTGGCGGATGCTCCAGCAGCCGGAGCCGGACGACTACGTGATCGCGACTGGCGAGACGCACTCGGTGCGCGAGCTGGTGGAGATCGCCTTCGCTCGGGCCGATCTCGACTGGGAACAGTACGTCGTCGTCGACCCCAAGTTGGTGCGACCCGCCGAGGTGGACCTGCTGCTCGGCGACCCGACCAAGGCCGCCACGCGACTCGGCTGGAAGCCGCGCGTGTCGTTCCGCGAACTCGTCGAGCAGATGGTCGACGCCGATCTCGAGCGGCTGCGCAGCGCGCGCTGAAGTCGCGGGCCGTCAACAAAGGGGCCGGGTTCGTTCGTCAACTTTTCCGGCCGCCGGCCGGAAAAGTTGACGAACG
>CAYOHN010000302.1:0-4791 GCA_964403735.1 uncultured Spirochaetales bacterium
GTCGATGTCGACGAAGACCGGCCGCGCGCCGAGGCGCGCGATGGCGCCGGCGGTCGCGAAGAACGTGAACGACGGACAGATCACCTCGTCGCGAGGTCCGACCCCGAGCGCGTGCAGCGACAGCAGCAGGGCGTCGGAGCCCGACGCGCAGCCGACGGCATGGCGCGCCTCGCAGAAGCCGGCCATCTCGCGTTCGAAGGCGGCAACCGGTTCCCCGAGCACGAACGCCTGCTGCTCGAAGACGCGATCGACGGCGGCGCGCACCTCGTCGCGCAGCGCCGCATACTGCGCGCCGAGATCGAGGAACGGAACCCGCAGCGCGCTCACGGGGCGGTCTCCGGCGTCCCGGTTGCCTCGAGCAGCCGCGTGGTCTCGCGCTCGATCTCGCTGCGAAAGCGCGGGGCCGAGAAGCGTTCGGCATGGCTGCGGATCGCCTTGGCGTCGAAGAAGGGCTCGGCGGCTTCGAAGCGATGCAACGCGCGCAGCAGCGCTTCGGGCGTCTGTTCGTCGAAGAATACGCCGGTCGCGCGCTGCGCGGCCTCGGGCGGACCGACCAGCGGCAGCACGCTGTCGACGGCGCCGCCGCGGCCGAACGCGACGACGGGCCGGCCGGCCGCTTGCACCTCGACGGCCGTCAGCCCGAAATCTTCCTCCTGCGGCTGGACCAGCGCGCGGCAACGGGCGAACAGCGCCGGCAGCTCCGCATCGGAAAGGCGACCGGTGAACTCGACATGGCGGGGCGCGCGGCGCGCGAGCGCGGCGCGGCCGGGTCCGTCGCCGACGACGACGAGTCGCCGGCCGAGCTGCGCGAACGCCTCGATCGCCAGGTCGTCCCGCTTGTACGGCACGAAGGCGGTGACGAGCAGGTAGTAGTCGTCCGGTACCCGGTCGTCGCTCCGATCGTCCGGCCGGAAGCGCTCGACGTCGACGGGCGGCGCGACGACGCCGGCGGGCCGTCCGTAGTGCCGGCGGACGCGGTCGGCGACCGCCTGCGAGATCGCCACGAAGCGCGTCACCTGCGCCGGCGCGGCGGTCGATCGATCGAAGCGGCGCAGAGCGCCGACCAGCGGGGCGGCGGCCAGTCGGCGCGGACCCCGACCGAGATAGGCGGAGGCCTGGTCCCAGACGTAGCGCATCGGCGTGAGGCAGTAGCAAAGGTGGCGCGTCGCCGCGTCGATGCGCGCTGCCTTGGCGACGGCGTGATGCACCGAGACGGCGAGGTCGTAGTCGCGGACGTGCAGGCGACGCGCAGCAGACGGGTACAACGGCAGCAATTTCCGCCAGTGCCGGCCGGCGCCGGGGACGCGCTGCAGGAAGCTGGTCGTCTGCACGCGGGCGTCGATGCGCGCTGTGGTGGCGCCCGGGACGTGCACCAGCGTGAAGACGTCCGCGTCGGGCCAGACCCGCAGCAACTCGTCGAGCACGCGTTCGCCGCCGCGCAGGCCCGTGAGCCAGTCGTGAATCAAGGCGACTCGCATGCGCAGCCGGCAGCCTCCCTCGTGCAGATGGACGCCGCGCAACGTAGCAACAGTCAATTTCGCCGCGGCATGGACCGATGAGACATGCAGAGAGACGGACCCGGTCACGCGGAGGCGAGCGGAGTTGGACGCGGAACAGATCTTTCGGGCTGGCGAGGTCGGCCTGCACCTGCTCTTCGACGAAGCCACCATCGCGGCGGCCTTCGAACAGGATCCCGAGCGCCTGCGGACGACGGTGGAGCGTCGCCGGGCGGAGCTCCAGGGAGTTCTGGCCGAGGTGCTGGCCCTCGATCGCGCCGAGCAGGCGCGCCGTTTCATCTCCGTGCTGCCGGGGGAGCTCCAGCACGTCCTCGTCGTGCTGTACTTCGAGCTGCTCGGCCGCCGCCTGGTCGGGCCCGGCCAGACGCGGCACTGAGGGGCCCCTCGGCGCGGGCACGCGCGTGTTCCACGAGGTCCGGAAGGCTCCACGGCGTGGGCACGCGCACGCGCTCTCCGGTGCGCGTGCGGAACCGCAGGTGCCCTTGCGCCAGTGCGCGGTCGAAGAGGTCCCGCAGCAGCGCGACGTCGCCACGGCAGTACTCCTCGATGAGATCGATACGCCCCTCTTTCCACCACCGGAGCGACTGCAGCCCGTCGCCGCCCTTGCTCGCGCCGAGATTCTCCTCGGCCAGGTGGCCGAGCGGCAGCCGGAAGCCGATCCGCTCGCGCAGCGCGTCGAGCAAGTCGAACGTCGGCAGCCGCCGGAGCTCGTGATCGGTGTAGCCGCGCAGCACGTGGTAGTCGAACGCGAGCACGTTGAACCCCACCACCAGATCCGCTTCGGCGAGCCGGCGCAGCAGCGCATCGACGTCGCTCTCGGCGAAGGTGTCGAAGCGTTGCGCGGCGCTGTCCCACGTGACGGCGAGCGCGACGCGCATCAGGTGGGCGTTGTGCCAACCGCCCACTTCTGCGGCGCTGCGCTGTGTCTCGATGTCGAAGAACAGTACGCGCGCCGGCGCCACCGGCGCCGGCGCGACGTCGCGGGTCGGCTCCGGTGCCGCTGCCGGGGCGGGCGCCGGCGCGATCTGCGGCAGCGGCTCGCGCCCGAGCAGCAACCGTAGCGCGCGTTCCGCCGCCGGTTTGTCGATGGGCCGGTTGCCGCTGCCGCAGCGCGGCGAATGCACGCAGGCCGGACAGCCGGTCTCGCACGGACAGTCGCGAATGCGCTCGTGGGTCGCTTCGAGGAGGGTTTCGATCCGGCCGAAGACGCTGGCCGCGAGGCCCAGCCCGCCCGGATGCCCGTCGTACAGGAAGATCGCCGCTCGACCCACCTGCGCGTGGGCCAGCGTCGTGATCCCGCCGACGTCGTGGCGATCGCACAACGCGAACAGCGGGAACAGCGCGAGCGTCGCGTGCTCGACGGCGTGCAGCCCGCCCATCGGGTGCAGACCGGCGCTGCGCAGCACCGCCGGAATCTCATCGGGGATCTCCAGCCAGATGCCCGTAGTCTCGATCGCCGTCGGTGGCAGCGACAGGGATTCGCTGCCGAGCAGATCCTGACCGTGGATTCGCCTGCGCTCGAACCCGGTGATGCGCGTCGTCACGCGGAGCTTTCCGCGCACCAGACGGAAGTGTCCAGCCGGCCGTGCGGCGTCGCGCGACAGGATCTCGGTCTCCTTCTCGGAGAGCGAACGCGTGAAGAAGGCCACGTCGACCGCGCGCACGCGGACTCGCTGCGCATCGACGTCGAGCTCGGTGACGAGGAACTGCCGGCCGCGGTGCAGATACACGGCGCCCTCGTGGCATTCCGCGAACACGCGCCCGGCGCCGATCGTGCCGATTACCTCCGCGCGCGTGCCACTCGCGCCGGCCGGGTCGCCCGGCCGATCGAGCTCGATCGTGTAGCTCGCGCCGGCCTGACGTAGATCCACGTCGCGCTGGGGCATCCGCCGCGACGCGAACCATTCGCCGCCGGCTTCGCTGCGCAGCAGCTTGCCGGCGTCTTCGAGCGCGCGCAGGTGGGCGTCGGCGCCGGGCTCTTCGAGCCAGGGCTCGCCGGCGCGCAGTGGCAGCTCGTCCGCCGCGCACGGCAGATGCGCGGCGGCGATGTCGGCGTTGTGCGGATCGACGACCGCGTGCTCGACGTTGCGTTCGAACAGCGCGCGCGGATGCGCCATCCAGTACTGATCGAGCGCGTCCGGCTGGGCGACCAGCACGACGGCGCCGGCGTGGACGCGGCCGACGCGTCCCGCCCGCTGCCAGGTGGCCATCTGATTGCCCGGGTATCCGACCAGCAGGCAGACGTCGAGGCCGCCGACATCGATGCCCATCTCGAGCGCCGACGTCGAGATCACGCCCATGAGCTCGCCGGAGAACAGCCCGCTCTCGATCTCGCGGCGCTCCTCGGGCAGGAAGCCGGCGCGATACGACGAGATCTTTCCGCGCAGCGCCGGCTCCGCCTCGACGACCCACTGGTGGATCAGCTCGGTCACGCGCCGCGCCTTGGTGAACGCGATGGTGCGCAAGCCGAGCCCGATCGAGAGCCGGAACAGCCGCGCCGCGGCGGTGTACGGGGAGCCGACCGGGTTCAGCAGCACCACGTGGCGCGCCGGGCGGGGCGCGCCGTCGCTCTCGATGACGTCGAACGGACGCCCGGCCAGCGCGCCGGCCAGCTCGCCCGGGTTCGCGATCGTCGCCGACGCCGCGACGATCTGCGGCTGCGCGTCGTGGTGCGCCGCCACGCGCAGCAGCCGCCGCAGCACCTGCGCGATGTGCGCGCCGAAGACGCCGCGATACGCGTGCAGCTCGTCGACGACGATCCAGCGCAGCCCGGCGAAGAACTCGCGCCAGGTGGCATGCCGCGGCAGGATCCCGACGTGCAGCATGTCCGGCGTCGTCACGAGTACGCGCGGCGGCTGTTCGCGGATGCGCTTGCGGTGCGCGGTCTTGGTATCGCCGTCGTAGACTTCGACGAGGCCTTCCGCAGGGACGCCGACGGCCTCGGCGTCGGCAATCAGGCGATCTCGCTGGTCGCGCGCGAGCGCTTTCAGCGGGAACAGGAACAGCGCCCGGTCCGGCGCGGCCGCACGCGCGGCGCGCAGCACCGGCAACTCGTAGACGAGCGTCTTGCCGCTCGCCGTCGGCGTCGCCAGCACCACGTCGCGACCGGCGTCGAGCGACTCGAGGGCGCGGATCTGGTGGGAGAACAGCGAGTCGATGCCGCGTCGAGCCAGCGCCGAGCCCAGCGCTCGCCGTAGTGCGGCGATTCGAGCAGCCTGTCGACGACCTTCGCGTAGGCTTGCGGAGAAGAATCGGCTAGAAAAGCGTCGGCCTC
>CAYOHN010000303.1:0-4749 GCA_964403735.1 uncultured Spirochaetales bacterium
ATTCCATGCAGCCCTCCTCGACCAGGCCCGCCTTCGTACCCTATTCTGCCGCCCGCCGCATGCCGCCCGGACGCTCGCCGTCCGCTGCGCGGATCGATGCAAGCCCAGTTCGGGGATCTCAGTTCGGGGATCTCAGTTCGGGGATCTCAGTTCGGGGATTTCAGCTCAACTCAGGAGGCGAGAGACGATGCACGAAACCGGAGGCCAGAATGTCTGGGCCCTGCTGATGGTCTTCCTGCTGGCGGGCTTCGTCGGCTTTCAGGTGATCCAGAACGTGTCGCGGCTGCTGCACACGCCGCTGATGTCGCTGACCAACGCGATCTCGGCGATCGCGATCGTCGCGTCGATCATCATCGCGGGGGAGCAGATGACGCTCACCAGCACGATCCTCGGCACGGTCGCAATCGCGGCGTCGATGACCAACATCGTGAGCGGCTTCCTGATCACCGACCGGATGCTCAAGATGTTCAAGGAGCGGGAGCCGCGCAAGTGAGTTCCGAAGTGGCCAACTCCCTCACGCAGATCTCGTACCTGCTCGCCGCGGCGCTGTTCATCTTCTCGCTGCGCTGGCTGAACCGCCCGCAGACGGCCCGGCGCGGCGTACTGGCCGGCGTCGTCGGTATGACGGCGGCGGTGGTCGGCACGCTGCTGCATCCGGAGATCGCGAGCTACCTGTGGATCGTCGTCGCGCTCGCGATCGGCACCGCCCTCGGCATCCCGTTGTCGCGGGTCGCGCTCACCGCGGTGCCGCAACGGACGGCCCTTTCCCATGCGTTCGGCGGACTCGCGGCCGGTCTGGTCGGGATCGCCAAGTATACGCTGTGGCTCCAGGACGATTCGCTGACGACGTTCCGGATCAGCGTGATCGTGATCGAGGTCCTGCTCGGCTTCATCACCTTTACCGGCAGCCTGATGGCCGCCGGCAAGCTGCAAGAAGTGATCCCGACGCGGCCGATCGTGTACCGCGGGCAGAACTGGGTGAATCTCTCGCTGCTCGGCGTCGCGATCGCCGCCGGCGCGGGGCTCGTCTACGACCCGTCGCTGTGGCCGCTGTTCGGCCTCGTCGTGGGGCTTTCGCTGCTGTTCGGCGTGCTGCTGATCCTCCCGATCGGCGGCGCCGACATGCCGACGGTGATCTCGATCCTGAACTCGTACGCGGGCCTCGCGGCGGTCGCCATGGGCTTCGTGCTCGACAACATGCTGCTGGTGACGGCGGGCGCGCTGGATGGCGCCTCGGGCTTCATCCTGTCGGTAATCATGTGCCGGGCGATGAATCGCTCGTTCACGAACGTGTTGTTCGGCGCGTTCGGGACCGTTGCGGCGGGCGGCGGAGCGGCGGTCGAGCAGAAGCCGGTGAAGAGCGCCACCGCGCAGGATGTCGCCGATCTGCTCGAGAACGCCTCGCGGGTGGTCGTCGTCCCCGGCTATGGCATGGCCGTGGCGCAGGCGCAGCATCGCGTCCGGGAGGTCTACGACCAGCTCGTGAAGCGCGGGGTCGACGTCAAGTTCGCGATCCATCCGGTGGCGGGCCGCATGCCCGGACACATGAACGTGCTGCTCGCCGAGGCGGACATCCCGTACGAGTCGCTCGTCGAGATGGACGAGATCAACCGCGATCTACCGCAGACGGACGTCGTCCTCGTCGTCGGCGCCAACGACGTCGTGAACCCGGCCGCGCGGCACGAGGAATCGAGCCCGATCTACGGCATGCCGATCATCGATGCCGACAAGGCCAAGGTCTGCGTCGCGATCAAGCGCTCGATGAACACCGGCTTCGCCGGCATCGACAACGAGCTCTACACCGCGGACAACACGCTGATGCTGTTCGGCGACGCCAAGGCGATGATCGGAGAGGTCAGCAAATCGCTGTCGGGAGGCGGCGGACTCGGACACTGAGCCGGCGCCGCGCTCACACGAGCCGGACGGCTCCGATGGCGACGACGACGCAGCCCGCGACCGAGACGACGAAGCCGGCGGCGCCGGCGCCGCACCAGCCGAGCACCCACCGGCGCTCGGGCTTCGGGATCGCGTCGTGGAGCGCCGTCGGCTGCCACCACCAGCGGGACGGCAGACAGCCGGCGCGCAGCAATGCGCGGCGCAGCGCGAGGTGATAGAGAAGGCCGGTCGGCACGCCGAAGGCGAGCCCGCCGGCGGCGATCCAGAAGCCCGTGACGAGCAGCGTCTCCGGCGCCACGGCCAGCACGAGGCCGGCGGCTCCCAGCAGCAGGAGCAGAGCGAGTGCGATGCCGGCTTCGAGCACGGGACCCCTCCCGGACCTTGCGGATCGGCGGATCGGCGGATCGCTTGCTGACCCTGAGCCGGGTCGGGGGGACCGGGGGCCCGGCGTCAGGCCGAGGCGCGCTGCTCGCGCTCGGGATCGCGGAAGACCTCGACCGGCGGGAGTGTCGGCCGCGCCAGCGACCACAGCAGCAGCGGAACCTCGAGGACGACCGTGAGGGACGCGAGCAGCAGCACGGCGCCGCGGCCGACGCGCGTCGCGAGCTGCCCGTCCGGCAGCAACGCGTAGGCGGCCCAGACGGCGATTCCGGTCACGGCGAAGCCGCTCAGGGACATGAGGACGAACTGGCGCCGGCTGTTGCCCTTCGAGTCGTAGCTGAACAGATAGATCGAAGCGAGCTGCTCGGGGAGCCGGACCCGGCTGCGGCCGGCGAGGGCGCCGAGCAGATGGCCCCACTCGTGAAGCACGAACGTGGCGAGGCCGATCGCCAATCCCGCGACCACTCCGCTGAGGTCGGCGGCCATGCCGGTGCCCCCGGACAGCGGCGCGAGCCACAAGACCAACAGCGCCGCCACGGTCAGGAGTACGCCATCGCGCAGAGCCAGCTTCCACAGCATCCACAGCATCGGATCCCCTCCGGCCCCGAGCGTACCGGAACCCCGACGCCGCTCGCCCCTTGGCTTCGCCGGCCGCGATCCCCGCGGACGCTCACCGGGCGTCGACGTTGCTCGCCCGGTCCACGTCGAGGCGCTTCATCGCGCGCGTCGTCAGGCGCTTGAGCTGCAGGGCGACGCGGGCGGCTCGCGTTGGCCGGATCCAGCTCATCTGCAGGACGCGGCGTTCTCCCTCGAACGGTTTGTGCCCGTGGAACGAGCGGTCGCTGCGGCGGAACGCCAACAGCGTCCCGCTGAGCGGCACCACCTCGGCCGCGTAGTCTTCGATGTCGGTCGGCGAGCGCAACAGGCGCAGTCGGCCCTCCTCGCACGCCCAGCCGTCGTTGAAGTAGAGCAGGATCGTGATGAGCTTCGTCCACGAATCCGTGTGGATGTTGCCGTCGGTGCGCTGCGCGCGGCCGCGCAGCGTGATGTTGGTCGACGCGCCGTCGAGGTCGACGGCGAACTTCGCGGCGATCCGGCGCGTCATCTCGGGACCGCGAAGCTCTTCGACGAGATCGCGGAACGTGGGGCCCTGCTTCGTCTGCTCGAGGCGGACGTTTCCCGGTCGATCGAGCGTCGGGAAGTCCCGTTCGATCGCTGCTCGGCTCCCCGGGGCGAGGAAGTCCGGGACGATCACGAACTCGAAGGGATCGCGCGTGAGGGGAGTCGAATCGAACCGGTCGAAGTCGAGTGTGCCCATGGTCCCCAATCCCTCCACTTCGCAATACGAGATAGAACGGCTCGCTCCCGTTGTCGATGGATGCCGGAGCCGGTCTTTGGTTCCCGATTGACCGGCCCCGGGGGATTCTGTAACTCCGCCCGGCGGAGCGGTCCGGGATCGATCGGGGATCGATGCGAGGAGGGGTTCGTGAGCGATTGGCGGGACACGCTCCGTGAGGCTGTCCGCGAGGCGATCGTCCGCGGCCCCGTCTTCGTGCCGGCCGCGCGCCGGCGCGCCGTCGATCGCTGGCTGCGTGGGCGCGACGAGCTGCGCAAGCTACGCGCGGCCGACGTCGCCTTCGTTTCGTGGGCGAAGAGCGGGCGCACCTGGGTGCGGCTGATGCTCTCGCGCTTCTACCAGGTCCACCGCGATCTGCCGGAGTCGAGCTTCCTCGACTTCGACAATCTGAAGCGGCGGGATCCCGCGATCCCGTCGGTGTTCTTCACGCACGGCAACTACCTGCGCGACTACACCAACGATTTTGCCACCAAGCAGCCATTCTACGACGCGCGAGTCGTGCTGCTGGCGCGCGATCCCCGGGACGTGGCCGTCTCGCAGTTCTTCCAGTGGAAGCACCGGATGCGCGACTGGAAGCGCTTCCTCAACGACTATCCCGAGGCGGGCGAGGAGCTGTCGCTCTACGAGTTCGTGATGGAGCGAGAAGCGGGGCTTCGCCGCGTCGTCGAGTTCCTGAACGGCTGGGCGCGCGAGCTGCCGAAGCTGCGCGCCGTGCACGTCGCCCGCTACGAGGACCTTCGCCGCGAGCCCGCCGCGGGGCTCGCGGCGATGCTCGCGTTCCTCGGCACGCCCGGCAGCGACGCCGAGATCGAGGAAGCGGTGCGCTACGCGGCCTTCGACAACATGCGCCAACTCGAAGAGAAACGGACCTTCCGGAGCCAGGGCCGGCGGCTGGTGGCCGGCGAGCGCGGCAACCCGGACTCGTACAAGGTCCGCCGCGCCAAGGTGGGCGGCTGGCGCGACTACTTCGACGACGAACAGTGCCGGGCGATCGACGCATACGTCCGAGAGCGCCTGGATCCCCTCTACGGCTACAGCTCGACGTAGCGTCAACCAAGGGGCCGGGTTCGATCGTCAACTTCCTCCGGAAGGAAAAAGTTGACGATCGAACCCGG
>CAYOHN010000304.1:0-4746 GCA_964403735.1 uncultured Spirochaetales bacterium
GAAGGGCCCGCCGAGCGCAGGCGCGTAGACGACGAACGCCACGAGGCTGAACGCGAGCAGCAGTCCGGCGTCATGCCAGACGGGTCTGCTGGATCGCTCGCTTCGCCGCGCGCGCGCGCGCGACCCTTGCGGCGCCGCCGGTCTGCGGCCGAGCGCCTTGTTGCTCCTGCCTGCCACGGAGGGAGCAGGCCTCAACCGCGCCGGAACAGCGTCTCGAGTCGCGTGCGGCGCAGGTGGCGTTCGAGCGCCAGCTCGATGAGCCGGTCCAGCAGCTGCGGATACGGCAGGCCCGACGCCTCCCACAGCCGCGGGTACATCGAGACTTCGGTAAAGCCCGGCAGGCTGTTGAGCTCGTTCACGTAGAGCGCGCCGGTGCGGCGGTCGAGCAGGAAGTCCACGCGGGCGAGCCCGGCACCCTCGAGCGCGCGGTAGGCGCGCAAGGCGAGGTTCCGGATGTGTTCGCTCTCGTCGTCCGAGAGCGGGGCGGGGATGACCAGCTCCGTACTTTCGTCGACGTACTTGGCTTCGTAGTCGTACCAGTCGCGGCGCGGGCAGATCTCGCCGGGCACGGAGGCCTCGGGCTGCTCGTTGCCGAGCACGGCGACCTCGATCTCACGCGCATCGAGGCCGGCCTCGACGACGAGCTTGGTGTCATAGCGGGTCGCCTCGGCGAGCGCACGCGGCAGCGCCTTTACGTCGCTGATCTTCTGGATGCCGACCGACGAGCCCGAGTTGGCGGGCTTCACGAACAGCGGGAGACCCAACTCCTCGACGAGCCGCACCGCCAATGCGCGCGCATCCGACGCCAGCTGGTGTTCATGCACGACACGCCAGGGTCCCACCGGCAGGCCCGCGTGCTCGAGCAGCCGCTTGCTGACCTCCTTGTCCATCTGGACCGAGGAGCCGAGCACGCCGGTGCCGACGTACGGCAGACCGGCCAGCTCCAGCAGCCCTTGCAGCGTGCCGTCCTCGCCGCCGTGGCCATGGACGATCGAGAACAGCACGTCGAGCGCGACCGGCTCCGAGAGTCCGGCGCCGCGCGGTTGCAACGCGTTGGCTCCCGGGCTCGCCGGCAGCAGCACCGGCGCGCCGCGCTCCATCGCGTGTTCGAGCGCCATGCCCGGCTCGCCGAGTCGCCAGCCGCCGTCGCGGCCGATCGCGAGCGGCCAGACCTCGTAGCGCGAGGGATCGAGGTTGCGCAGGATCGACGTCGCCGACTGGATCGAGACCTCGTGCTCGACCGAGCGGCCGCCGTACAGCAGTCCGACGCGGAGCTTCGCCACGTTCCCCCCTGGCTCGAATCCCGGCATCATAGCCGTCGGCGAATCCCGCGCGAAACGGGAGGCCGGGCCGGACGCGGTCGCCGCGACCCGGTTTGGTACTCTCGTCGGAATGGCGACATCCTCCGCACTCCCCGCCGCCGTGGCCGCCAAGCAGGATGCGCTGTTCGAGCGCCTGCGCGCGTCGCAGCGCTTGCTGGTGGCCTTCTCGGGCGGCGTCGATTCGAGCTACCTGGCCTGGGCCGCGCACGAGGCGCTCGGCGGCGACGCACTCGCGGTGACCGCCGTCTCGCCGTCGTACCCGGCGGCGCACCGCCAGGTGGCCGAGCAGGTGGTGCGCGATTTCGGGATTCCGCACCGCTTCATCGACACGCACGAGATGGACAGCGACGCGTATCGCGCCAACCGGCCGGACCGCTGTTACCACTGCAAGACCGAGTTGTTCGACGTGCTCGGTGCGCTGCGCAGTCAGCTCGGGTTCACGGCCGTCGCGTACGGCGTCAACACCGACGACACGGGGGACTTCCGGCCCGGCCACCGCGCCGCGGACGAGCACGGCGTGCTGTCGCCGTTCCTGGACGTCGCGCTGTCGAAGGCGGAGATCCGCGCGCTGTCCCGCGCGGCCGGGCTGCCGACGGCGGACCTGCCGTCGTCGGCGTGTCTGTCGTCGCGGCTCCCGTACGGGACGGAGGTGACGACGGAGCGGCTCGCGCAGGTGGAGGCCGGCGAGGAGCGGCTGCGCGCGCTCGGCTTCCGGCAACTCCGGGTGCGTCATCACGGGGAGCTGGCGCGCGTCGAGATCGACCCGGCCGAGCTGCCGGCCGCGCTCGATCCCGCGATGGCGCGGGCGATCGTCGCGGCGCTCAAGCCGCTCGGCTTCCGCTTCGTCTCGCTGGACCTCGAGGGCTATCGCAGCGGCTCGCTCAACGAAGTGTTGTTCGTCGGCGACTTCGCCGAGCTGCGCTGACGCGGGGCACTGCGCTAGACCACGCCCTCATGCAGCGCGTGTCCTTCGAAGGTGCCCCCCGCGATCTCGGCCTCGATCAGGGCCGCGCGTGCCGTGAGGCGATCCGCGCCGACGCGCGGGCGCTCGGCTGGGAGTCTCCCGCCGGCTGGCTGGCGCGCCTTCGGCAGCGCCAGGGAGTCGGCGCGGATCCCGCTCTCGGGCGCGATCTCGCCCACCACTTCCCGCATCTCGACGAGCGGCTGAGCGGGCTCGCCGCCGGCGCGGACCTGCCGCGCGAGGCGCTGCTGGTGCTGCTGGAAGAAGAGCTGCGCGGCGACGTCGTCATGCAGACCGCCGGCGTGACGCGCGGGCCGACCGGGGCGCCGATCGTCGCCGTGCGGCTGCGCATGCCGCTCCCGCCGACGGGACTGCTGGCCCGGACGTTCCGGCCCGACGGCGGCTATCCGCATGTCTCGCTGGCGCGACCCGCGCTCGTCGGGGCGCTGGCCGGTGTCAACGAGCGGGGGCTGGCGGCAGCGGCGGAAGTCTTCGATCCGCCCGCGCGCGGGCGCTCCGGGAATCGCTGCGGCGCGCCGAGCCTGTTGCTGCTCGATCAGTGCATCGAACGCCTCGACACCGTCGAGAAGGCGCTCGAGTGGTGCGAGCGCCGGCCCGGCGCCGGCCACGCGCGCTTCGTGTTCGCCGACGCCGAGGGATCCGTCGGTGCGATCGACCTCGACGCCCGGAAGCGCACGCGCGTCGAGCCGCTGGAGTTGTCGCTGGATGCGGACTGCGCGTGGGCGCTGCTGGACCCGCGGTCGCGCGAAATCGAGCTGCGGTTGCCCGGCGAGAAGCCCGAGCGGGTGGGCATCGACGGCGCGGAGTCGGAAGGGGCCGGCTAGCGCCGGCCGCGCCCGCCGCCGCCGCTGCGTCCGCGGCCGCCGCCACCACCGCCACCACTGCGCCGACGGCCACCGCCGCCTTCGCGGCGCTGCGGTGCGCGCTCGGCATCGGCGTCGCCGGTGGCGCGTGCGATGTCTTCCTCGGGGACGGTGGTCTGCGGGCGGTGTTCTTTCAGATACGCGGAGCAGATCGCCCCGAGCTCGCGGCGGCCTTCGTCGGTCGCGGCCATCGACGTCACCACCGGCACCCAGCGGTCGATCTTCCACGCGCGCTCGCGCTCGGGCACCGCGCGCACCTCCTGTTCGACCTTCACGGCGAGCCGTTCGCGCAGGCGCGCGAGCATCTCGGCGTCGGTCGGGAGCTTGCGCTCGGCGATCTGGATCCGGTTCACGTTCTGCAGATGGCGGAAGTTGCCGATGTCGAGCGCAGACACCAGCGACAACGCGATGCCGGCCTTGCCTGCGCGCCCCGTGCGGCCGGTTCGGTGGACGTAGCTCTCGGGCGAGTCCGGTGCGGTGTAGCTGAGCACGCAGGTGAGATCGGAGATGTCGATGCCGCGCGCGGCGACATCGGTCGCCACCAGGAAGCGCAGCTCGCCGGCCTTGATGCGCGCCATCGCGCGCTCGCGGGCGGCCTGGGCGAGATCGCCGGAGATCTGGTCGGCGTCGAAGCCGCGCCGTTGCAGGAAGGTGGTGACGTAGCGGACGTTGTCCTTGGTGTTGCAGAAGATGATCGCGCTCTCGGGGTCCTCGTACTCGAGGATCCGGACCAGCGCCTGCTCCTTCTCCTGCGCCGACACCAGATAGAAGTAGTGCTCGATCTCGGCCGGCGCGATCTGCCCCTCGGACAGCGTGACGAACTCGGGATCGCGCTGGAACACGCGCGTCAACGAGCGCACCTTCTCCGGCATCGTCGCCGAGAACAGGCACGTCTGGCGGTCTTCCTTGCGCGGCAGGTAGCGGTCGATTTCGCGCATGTCCGGCCAGAAGCCGAGCGACAGCAGCTCGTCGGCTTCGTCGAGCACGAAGAAACGGATCTGGTCGAGCTCGAGGCGCCCCTGGCCGAGGTGATCGAGGATCCGGCCCGGCGTGCCGACGACGACGTGCGGGCCGGCGAGCAGGCCATCGAGCTGCGCGCCATAGCCGACGCCGCCGTAGATCGGCAAGCACACGATGTTGCGGTGCTTGCCGATCGTGATGATCTCGCTGGCCACCTGGTTCGCGAGCTCGCGCGTGGGCGTCAGCACGATCGCCTGCGGGGCGCGCAGCTCCGGATCCACCTCCGCGACGATCGGGATGCCGAACGCGCCCGTCTTGCCGGAGCCGGTGCGCGCCTGGACGATCAGGTCCTGGCGTGCGCGCATGGCCGGGATCGTCGCGAGCTGCACCGGCATCAGGGACGACCAGCCGAGGTCGCGGAGGCCGGTGCGGATGTCTTCGGGCAGGTCGTCGAACAGCGAAGAGGTCGGCGAGGAGGGGGCGGGCGACGTAGAAGCATCGGGATTTTCAGCCATTTCGCCCACTCAAGTTACTCCTCGCGCTGTATCCGTCAAGAAAGGGGCCGGGTTGGATTCGTCAACTTTTCCGGCCATGGGCCGGAAAAGTTGACGAATCCAAC
>CAYOHN010000305.1:0-4736 GCA_964403735.1 uncultured Spirochaetales bacterium
CGCCGTCGTCATGCTGACCTGCTCGCCGCTCGAGGTACACGGGCCGCATCTGCCGCTCGGCGCCGACGCGCTCGAGGGCGAGGGCCTCGCCGAGCGCGTGCTGCGCTTCCTGCCGGAGCCGCACCGCAGCCGCGTGTTCCTGAAGCTGCCGTTCGTCTACGCCGCCTGCGATGGCGTTCCGCAGCCCGGCACCGTCGGCTTCCGCCCGTCGACGACGATCGCGGTGCTCGAGGACCTCGGCAACTCGCTGGCCGCGCAGGGCTTCCGCGACGTCATCGTCTCGAACTTCCACGGCAGCCCGCGCCACTTCCTCGCCATCGAAACGGCCTGCGATCGCGTGTCCCGCGCGCGCGGGATCCGCATGGTGTCGGTGTTCTCGATGATGCTCGCGCGTCTCAACGGCGGCGGCTCCGAGCTCGGAGACGTCCTCGGTCACCTGCCCGGCGTGCAGAAGGCAGACCTCGAGGGCGACACGCACGGCGGTCTGGTCGAGACGTCGCAGCTGCTGGCGCTGCACCCGGAGTGGGTCGATCCCGACTACAAGGCACTGCCGCGGCAGACCGTCGAGACGTGGCTCGAAGGGCGCGGCGAGGCGCGTCCGCCGGCGCCGCGCGGCAAGCTGGCGGCGATTCCCCAGATGTTCGAAGCGTTCCGGGCCGGCATCCGCTTCTTCAGCGAGGAGACCTACTCCGGCGCGCCGGCCGGCGCCTCGGCGGAGCTCGGCGAAGCGATCCTCGACACACTGGCGCGTCATACGGCCGAAGCCGTCACGCAACTCTGGAACGGCGAGCTGCCGGCGGCGGAGTGGCACTCTCCGCTGTGGAATCTCCGTCATCTCTTCGTCCACCCGGCCGCCGTGCGCGTCGCGGATTCGCTGCTCGGCGTCCCGCGCACGGTCCGCTGACGAGGCCCGGGCCGGACGACACCGCATCGAGCCGCAGCACGGCAAGGAGCTGACATGACGCACTATGCGTACGAGCGCCTCACCGCGCTCGACAACTCGTTCCTGATTCTCGAGGGCCCGAACGCCTACATGCACGTGGCGTCGACGATGGTCTTCGACGCGGGCCCGCTGCGCCGCGCGGACGGCGGCATCGACGCCGAGGGGCTGAAGGAGCGGATCGGCGCGTTGCTGCACCGGATTCCGCGCTACCGCCAGAAGCTCGCGTGGATCCCGTTCGAGAACCACCCGGTGTGGGTCGACGACGACAACTTCAGCCTCGACTACCACGTGCGTCACACCGCCTTGCCGCGCCCGGGCAGCGAAGAGCAGTTGAAGCGCTTGTCGTCGCGCATCATGCAGCAGCATCTCGATCGCGCGCGGCCGCTGTGGGAGATCTGGGTCGTCGAGGGGCTCGACAAGGAACGCTTCGCGCTGGTCACGAAGGTCCACCACTGCATGGTGGACGGGATTTCCGGGGTCGATCTGATGAAGGTGCTGATGAGCCCGACGCCGGACGCACCGTTGCCGGAGGCGCCGCCGCGTTTCGTACCGCGGCGAACGCCGTCGGCGCTGGAACTGCTGCGGCACGAGCTCGGGCGTTTCGTGTGGCTACCGCTCGCAGCTCTCCGGGACGTGCGCGGCTTCGTCCGCGAGGCCGACGACGCGCGCCAGGAGGTGCTGGTGCGGCTGCGGTCCGCCGCCGAGACGCTCGGCGCCAGCCTGCGCTCGGCGTCGCCGACGCCGCTGAACCGGCCGATCGGCCCGCATCGCCGCTTCGGCTGGATGACGATGGAGGTCGCCGAGGTGAAGGCCGTGCGCCGGGCGCTCGGCGGCTCGCTGAACGATGTCGTGCTGACGATCGTGACCGGCGCCGTGCGGCGCTTTCTCGAACGGCGCGGCGTCCGGGTCCGCGGGCTGGAGTTCCGGGTGATGGCGCCGGTCTCCGTGCGCGCGACGGACCAGGACGGAACGCTCGGCAATCGCGTCTCCGCGTGGGTGCTGCCGTTGCCACTCGACGAGGACGATCCGCGGGAACGCCTGCGCCGGATCTCCGAGCGCACCAGCGAGCTCAAGGATTCGCGCAGCGCGGTCGGTGCTGAGATCCTGACGCAGGTGGCGGAGTGGACGCCGTCGAATCTGCTGGCGCTCGGCGCGCGCAATGTCACCCGGCTGCTGCCGTTCAATCTGGTCGTGACCAACGTCCCCGGCCCGCAGTTTCCGATGTACATGAGCGGGGCGAAGATGTTGGAGGTGTTCCCGCACGTCCCGCTCGCGGGCAATCTCGGCCTCGGCATCGCGTTGCTGTCCTACGACGGGCGCATTCACTGGGGCTTCAACGCCGACTACGACGTGGTGCCGGACCTCGAGGACTTCGTCGCGGACACTCGGGACGCCCTCGCCGAGCTGCTGCGGGCGGCCCGTCCTCCGGAGGTTGCCGGGTAGGCAGATCGAGGGGATTTCCCTTCAGCACCCCGGTATCCCTACACATTTCGTGTATCTTCTCGCGCGCGCCGCGCCAAAGTGCGGCGAGGAGGATTCCTCATGCCCCTGGGCAACAAACTCGCTGCGGAGTTCGTCGGAACGTTCTGGCTGGTCTTCGGAGGTTGTGGCAGCGCGGTCATCTCTGCGGCCTTTCCCGAGGTGGGGATCGGGCTGCTCGGCGTGTCTCTCGCGTTCGGTCTCACCCTCCTCACGATGGCCTATGCGATCGGTCACGTCTCGGGCTGTCACCTGAACCCCGCCGTGTCGCTGGGCCTGGTCATCGGCGGTCGACATCCCGCCTCCGATCTCGGTCCGTACATCGCGGTCCAGGTGCTCGGCGCGATCGCCGCCGCCGGGGTCCTGTACCTGATCGCGAGCGGCAAGGCGGGCTTCACGCTCGCCGACGGCTTCGCGTCCAACGGCTACGGCGAACATTCGCCCGGCGGCTACGCGCTCGGCGCTGCGTTCCTTGCCGAGGCCGTGCTGACGTTCATGTTCCTGTTCATCATCCTCGGTGCCACCGATGCGCGCGCGCCGGCGGGCTTCGCGCCGATCGCGATCGGTCTCGGACTCACGTTGATCCATCTGATCAGCATTCCCGTCACCAACACGTCGGTGAACCCGGCGCGCAGCACCGGGCCGGCGCTGTTCGTCGGCGGCTGGGCGATCTCACAGCTCTGGTTGTTCTGGGTGGCGCCGCTGCTCGGAGCGGCCGTGGCGGGTGTCGCATATCGGATCGTGACTGGAGAGTCGAAGCGCTGAACTTCGGAGTCCCGATCGTCCACACCGGCCAGGTCCGGCTTGGCCGGCCCGCCGTTTGACGAAGTCTCCGCGGGCCTCCGGGGGCCGTCGTCCCCGTCCCCCTGCGCCGGCGTCGTGGCGAAGACGCCGCTGGTGGCATCGCTGGCTCGGGCGCGCGGTCGCACTCGGCTTGCTGGCGACGGCGCTACCGGTCCTGGTGCTGCGGGTCGTGCCGCCGCTGACCAGCGCCTTCATGGTCCAGCGCACATTCGGCGCCGGCGCGGGCGGGCCCTGCGAGGCCATCGACTACGACTGGGTCGGTTGGCACGGCATCTCGGCTGCCGCCAAGCTCGCGGTGCTGGCCGCCGAGGACCAGCGCTTCGCCACACATCGCGGCTTCGACATCCGCGAGATTCGCGACGCCTTTGCGACGTGGCGCGCGGGCGGACCGGCCCGCGGTGCCAGCACGATCAGCCAGCAGGTGGCGAAGAACCTGTTCCTGTGGCCCGAGCAGAGCCTCGTCCGCAAGGGGTTCGAGGCCTGGTTCACGCTGTGGATCGAGGCGCTCTGGACGAAGCGGCGCATCCTCGAGGTGTATCTGAACATCGCCCAGATGGGGCCGTGCACCTTCGGCGTGGGCGCGGCGAGCCGGCGCTTCTTCGCACAGTCGCCCGCTCGGCTCGGCGCGGTCGAAGCGTCGTTGCTGGCAGCGGTTCTGCCAAGTCCTGCGCGCCGGCGAGCGGACGCCCCCTCGTCGGCCGTGCGGGCGCGCGCGGCGCGGATCCGCAGCCAGATGAACGCCCTCGGCCACGCCCCGCTGGGCGCGCTCGATCCGTGAGCCGCCGGAGACCGCTCGAACGAAGCATGCGTTCTTTCGACTCGGAGGATACGATCCCGCCATGGTGCGTCATCCGTTCCGCTTCGGCGTGCAGCTCTCGGATTTCCCCGGCCCCGACTGGGCCGAGCGTGTTCGTGACCTGGAGACGCTCGGCTATTCGAGCGTCTTCTGCCCGGATCATTTCTCGCCGCAGATGGATCCGACGGCCTGGGCGGCAGCGGCCGCCGCCGTGACGACGCGGCTGCGTGTCGGTTCGCTGGTCTACGGGATCGACTATCGACATCCTGTCGTGTATGCCAAGCAGGCGGCGACGATCGAGCGGCTCTCCGGCGGCCGCTACGAGTTCGGCATCGGCGCCGGCTGGATGGCGACGGACTACGAACAGGCAGGCCTCCGCTACGACCGGCCGGGCCTGCGCATCGAGCGGCTCGGCGAGGCGCTGCAGATCTGCGAGGGGATGTGGGCGGGGGACGGCTTCTCGTTCGAGGGTCGCCACTACCAGGTGCGTGATGTCCCGCGGGCGATCGATGTCGCGGTGCGGCCGAAGGTCTTGATCGGCGGGGGCGGTCGCCGGCTCTTGTCGCTGGCGGGCCGGCATGCCGACATCGTCGGGATCAATCCGCAGCTTTCCGAGGGCCGCGTGACGTCGGAGACGCCGGCGGATCTGGCGCCGGAGCGCGTGCGCGAGAAGGTCGGCTGGGTTCGCGACGCGGCGCAGTCGGCCGGACGGGA
>CAYOHN010000306.1:0-4663 GCA_964403735.1 uncultured Spirochaetales bacterium
GTGTCGGACGTGCCGGACGTGCCGAGTCCGGTGGCCGAACCCGCATCGAGAGAACCGGAGCGCGGCACCGCGTCGCCCAGCGCTCCCGTTCCGGCCGTCGCAGAAGACGGTTCTAGCGATCCGGCCTTCGCGGGCCCCGCTAGTGGACCGCCGCGCTCGCGCTTCGAGGAAGTCTCGCTCTTCGATCTGGCCGCCGACGGCGACGAGGGCCGCGGTCCGCGGCGTCGGCGGCGGCGCCGCGGGCGAGGTCGCGCTCGGGCGGACGGGTCCGACGGCGACGAGCGGGAAGATGGAGACGACGAGGCCGAAGCGCCCGCGGTACTCGCTCCGCGAGAATCTGCGGCGTCCCTGGAGACGCAGGACGAGGCCGGCGAGCGCCCGGCCGGTCGACGTCGCGGCCGCGGTCGCGGCCGGGGACGGGAACGGGACCGAACCGAAGACCATCGCTCGCGCTCGGCGCCACTGCCACCCGCTCGCGCACCCCGCGATGTGGCTGCCAGCGCGGATGACGATGACGACGATGTCGTCGAGGAAGAGGATCTCGTCGCGCTGGCCGACGTGCCGGACGTTTCCGAGGTCGAGTCGGAGGTTTCCGAGCCCGGCTTCGACGACGAGGAAGAGCTCGAGGAGTCGCCCGAGGAAGCGCAGATGCACCGGGAGCGCGAAGCGCGCCGGCGTGCGCGCATCGCGAAGACCGAACCCGAGATTCCGGCGCCGGCCCCGCGTCCTCCGCGGCGGCGCGCGGCGTTCCTGGCGCACGCCGATCGCGAGTCGATCGGCGCCGCGATCCTGCTGGCGCGCGAGACGCGGCTCATCGAAGGGATCTGGGTCTATCCGCAGGAAGACCTGATGACCTTCTTCCGCAGCGTTGCGACCGATCTGCGCGAGGATACTCCGATCTGTGTGATCGGATTTGCCGCGTCGCCGGCCCGGGATACCCTGCAAGCGGCTTCGCTATACCGGGATCGACTGACGTGGTTCGATCATCACGACTGGCCGCCCGAGGACATCGAGGGCCTGCGCGCGGCGATCGGTGCCGACTCGGTCCACGTGGACCCGACCGCCGGCAGCGTCCTGCCGCTGGTGCTGGCGTCGTGCACGCGCCGCAGCCGCTTCTCTGACAAGCTGGTGGATCTCCTCACCGGCCGTTTCTCGCACCACGACTGGGAGCGCTGGGGACGGCTGTGGTGGTGGCGGCTCGGTCAGGTGGCGACGCGTCCCGGAGAGCGCCGCTCGGATGTCGAGAGCCTGCTCGCCGGGCGCCCGTCGGATCTCGCGCGCGAGGCCTCGCGCGCCGTTGCGCCGCCCATGCCGCCAGAGGTGGAGTGGGCGGCCAGCCGGGACTTCCGGCTGGTGCACTTCGGGGGCTATTCGCTGGTCCGCGTGCCGGTGCCGGCCCCGTTGGATCTGCAACTGGCTGCCCGCATTGCTCGCGAGCGCTACGCGTCCGAGCTCTCGGTGGCCTGGACGGAAGGAGACGAGCGCTTCGTGCTGGGTTCCGACGAGAATGCCACGCGGCGTGCCTTCGATCTCGGATCGATGGTCGATCACCTCGCCGAAAAATTCGGCTGGGTCCGCGCACTCGCGGACGCGGATCACGTGGCACGCTTCCGGCTCGATGGCGCCGCGTCGCATCCCGAACGGATCGACGAAGTCGTGAGCGAGATCGCGATGGGTCGCTCGATCCTCGAGGGATAGCCTCGTGGGCCCGCGTGGCCGCTTCGTGGAGCTGTTCTCGTCGGCGCAAGGCGAGGGGCCTCACGTCGGCGCCTCGACGCTGTTCGTGCGCCTCGGAGGCTGCGACCTGCGCTGTCGCTGGTGCGATTCTCCGCACACGTGGCGGCCGCCGGCAACCTGCCGGATCGAGACCGCCCGCGGGACCGGCGCGTTCCGGGAGCTGCCGAATCCCGTGGCGATCGAAGAAGTCGTCGCGGCGGCCCGCGCGCTCGACTGCGACGCGCATCGTTTCGTCGCGCTGACCGGCGGCGAGCCGCTGCTCCAGCCCGAAGTCGTCGCTGCTCTCGCGCGGGCGCTCGGCGGGCGCGGTCCCCGCGTGCTGCTCGAGACGGCCGGCCATCTGCCCGAGGCGCTCGCGACGATCGTCGGGTCGATCGACGTCGTCTCGATGGACTGGAAGCTGGCTTCCGACGTGCGGCGCGAAGGCGAACCGACGGCCGTGCTGCAGGAGAACGGGCGTAGCTTCGACGAGCTGCATGCTCGCTTCCTCGCCGTCGCGCGCGGGGCCCCCGAGTCGTATGTGAAACTCGTCGTCAGTGAAGCGAGTCGGGATGCCGAGGTGCTGGCGGTCTGCGAGCGGATCGCCGAGCAGGACCCGACGACGCTCGTGGTCCTGCAACCCGTGACGCCGATCGGCGTCGTCCGCGAGCGACCCAATGCGGCACGCCTACTCGCCCTCCAGCGCGCGGCGTCGCGCTGGCTCGTCGATGTCCGGGTGATCCCGCAGACGCACCCGCTCTACGGCGCGCTGTAGGCCAGAACGCGCCGCGCGGCGTCCGGCAGATCGAGCGCGTCCAGCGCGAACGGGTCGCCGCCCGCCGGCGCCGGCGCCGCCGCGCCGACGCGGACCGCGCCGCGGCAACCGGCCGCTCGAGCGGCCTCGAGGTCCCGCTGCGCGTCGCCGATCATCCAGCTCGCCGCGAGGTCGGCCCCGAGTTCGTCGCGCGCGCGCAGCAGCAATCCCGGCGCCGGCTTGCGACAGCCGCAGCCGGCATCCGGCGCGTGCGGACACACCAACGTCGCGACGATCTCGATCCCGGCAGCGCTGAGGTCCGCGAGCAGCAGGGCCTGGAAGCGTTCGTAGTCGGCCCAGCCGAAGCGCCCGCGCCCGATCCCGCTCTGGTTCGTGACGATGGCGAGCGTGAACCCCGCCGCCGCGAGCAGACGCGCGCCTTCGACGACTCCGGGCAGCACTTCGTAGTCCTCGCGTCGGTGCGGATACCCGGGATCGCGCACCAGCGTGCCGTCGCGATCGAGGAACACGAACGGCCTCACGGCGCGCCGTCGGCGAGCTGCGTGGCGATCGCGCCACACACGTCGTCGCGGACGGCCTTGGCCGCAACCTTGACGGCGTTCTCGAGGGCCCGCGCCCGAGAGCGTCCGTGTGCCTTGATCACGATCCGCTCGAAGCCGAGGATCGGCGCGCCGCCGTAGGATGCGTAGTCGAGCAGGTTCGAGACGCGCGCGAGTCCGTCGCGCAACAGGAAGCGTCCGGCGCGCCAGCGCAGCCGCTGGCGGTAGACGGAATCGCCCATCCGGGTCATCACGTCGCCCATGCTCTCGAGCAGCTTCAGCACCACGTTGCCGAGGATGCCGGGACAGACCAGCACGTCCACCGCGCCGAGGGGGATGTCGCGTCCTTCGACGTTGCCGTGGAAGTGCAGGCCGGGTGCCGCCGAGAGCAGCGCGTAGGCCGCGCGCAGCAGCTCGTCGCCCTTGTTCGCCTCTTCGCCGATGTTGAGGAGGCCGACCTGCGGCTGCTCGACCTTCGAGATCCGGGCGGCGTAGGCGGCGCCCATCAGCGCGAAGTGGAGCAGATCCTCGGGCGAGTAGTGGACGTTGGCGCCGACGTCCAGCAGCAGCGCGAACGGGTCCGGGTTGTGCGGCCGCGGCAGTGTCGGATACACCGCTGCGAGTGCCGTCCGGCGAACGCCGGGAATGCGCGGGATCGCGCGCACCGCGTGCAGCAGCAGCGCGCCGGTGTTGCCCGCCGAGACGAGCGCCTGCGCGCGTCCCTCCGCGACGGCTTCGGCCGCCAGCGCCAGCGACGAGCGCGGTCGGCGCAGCGCCTGTTGGGGCGACTCGCCCATCGGCACGGCATCGGGCGCATGCAGGATCTCGATGCGGCCCGGATCGAGGCGCGCCGCCCGCAGCGCGGGCTCCAGCTGCGCGCCGTCGCCGACCAGCAGCAGGCCGATGTCCGTGCTGCGCGCGAGCGCGACGGCGGCCCGCAGCGGCTCCTCCGGCGCATGATCGCCACCGCTCGCGTCGAGGGCCACGGTGCGGTGCGAACGGGGCGGAAGACTCATCTTCGGCGGAGGGTATCACGCAGAGTGCGAAGCTCGGCGCGGACCGAAGGCGGTCGCCGTCGTCCGAAGCGTTCCGCGAGATAGACCTCCGTCACCGTCCAGAACGCGGCGGCGGCGGCCGGCGGGAGCGTGCGCGACGCGTCGCGCGCGAACTCACGCGCCGGAACGGCGTCCGGCCGGATCAGGCCGCGGTGCCGCTCGAGCAAGCGCAGGGCCGTTCCGTAGCTGCTGGGAACGCGCGCACCGCGCAGCTGCGTGCGCCGTCGATGAGACCATGCCCACGCGGCGGCCCAGGCGATGGCGACCGCGCCCGCGACGGGCGCCAGCGCGCCGAGGTCGAAACGCGTGCGCTCGCTCGACCGGACCTCGGTGACGTTCGGTTCGTCTCGCTGCGCCGCGCGCCAGCGCCGCCATTGCAGCCATCCTGCGCGCAGGGCGCCCATCTGGCGCGAGCGATCGAACTCGACGACGTGCTGGAACCACCAGTGTTCGATCGCACTGCCGAGGCCTTGGAGACCCGCGACGAGCCCGTACGCGTCGGCGCGCAGGCGCGCATCGACCGGCGTCGGGTCGTAGCGCACCCAGCCGGCCCGCTCGAAGTGGACTTCCACCCACGC
>CAYOHN010000307.1:0-2173 GCA_964403735.1 uncultured Spirochaetales bacterium
TTCTGGGGAGGCGCGTCGAGCATCGAATCGGCGCCGTCCGTGTGCCACTGCGCCGCCAGCCCCAGGAACTCGAAGGCGGCTGCCGGCCCGACACTGCTCGGCGCGTGGAAGCGGTGGACGTGACGCTCCGGGTCGAAGCGATCGAACATGCCCAGGATCAGGAAGTGGGCCCCGGCCAGGATCTGCGCCTGGTCGAGGAAGTCGACATAGCGGGCCTCGTTCGCCGGCGAAGCATAGAGAAGCTGGAGCGTGCGGAGCTGTCTCTGGTACCCATCCATCGGCCGTGACTCGCTCCTCACTGGAACTGTAGCGTGAGCAGCGGAAGACGAGCGAAAGTCGCCGCGCGAGCGCCGAAAATGACCCGCTTTTCCTACCTGGGTAGGATGAGAGAATCGCGCGTCGACCGCAGGGTTCTCAGTATGCGCAACTTCGTCGCTCGTCTGACCGGCCCGCTCCTGTTGCTCCTCGTCGTCGCTTCGCCGTCGGCCGCGGTCGAAGTCGATCGCGCACTCACGGCGCTGCCGGGCGACCGCTGGCGCGCGGAGTATCGCGTCGACAACACGGACCTCGGCGCGGGCGTTGCCGAATGGACCGTGTACTTCGACGAGGCCTCGATGGCGGAGATCTCGATTGTCGAGGTACCTCCTGGTTGGGACGGAATCGCGATTCCCCCGGAGCCGGTCCTGCCCGACGACGGCTTCTTCGACGCGCGCGTCGATTCCGCCCAGCCGATCGCGCAGGGCCAGAAGACCGGCGGCTTCGTCGTCGAGTTCCGCTACACGGGCACGGGGTATCCACCCGAGCAGCCCTTCGAAATCGTCGACCCCACGACCTTCGACCAGCTGGATTCCGGGACGACCCGGCCGGACGGTGTCGCGCTGCCGATCGGATCGCCGTGGATTCTCGCGGGGCTGCTGACCGCGGTGGGCGCCTTCGTACTCGCGCGCAGGCGCCGCGTCGCAGGCGTCGTGGGCGCTTCGCTCCTCGTTCTTGCCCTCGGCCTCGGGGGCGCGAACGACGCGCGAGCAGTCGTCTTGAATGTGAGCGACTCGACCGGCCCCCTGTCCGTGGACCAGGACGATCTCATTCTCCGCAAGCGGCCAGGGCGAACAACGTACGCGTATCAGTTCGAGCTGACACTCCGAAACAACGGCGCGACGACGCTCCGCGGCGTCACGGCGCAGATCACGTCCGGTTCGGGATCGGTCGTAGTGGTGGACGGCGCGCTGTCGTTCCCGGACGTCGGGCCGGGCAACACGGCGACGAGCATCGACACATTCGAGATCGAGGTGGATCGTACGCTGCCCATGGCGGCGAGCGATCTCGATGTCACGTTCGCGTTCACACCGGCTGCCGTCGTCACGATCCCGCCGCCGACGGGCGGATCGGTCACGCCGTTCCAGGGTGACGTCGCCCCCGGCGATCCTGCGTACTTCACGATCGAAGCCGATGCCGGCTACGAAGTCGCCAGCATCTCCGGCTGCGTCGGCGACTACCGCCAGGACGGCAGCTTCACGATCGATTCGCTCGCGGCCAACTGCACGCTGAACGTCGGCTTCGTCCAGTCAGCGCCGGGTTGCTTCGCGTCGGAGCCGGTCGCGCCGTGGGTGGTGTGGATGACGCAGCCGGGAACCGGGGGCGCGAATCGGGCCGTCGTGGCGCCGGCGCCGGGCGATCTCGAGATCTGCAGCGTCGCCGAAGGCTCGACCCCCGGGTCGGATGCGCAGCGCTTCCTGTTCGAACGAATCGGTCCCGACTTCGACTTCCGGGCGACCGTCGTCGCGATGGACGCGCAGGGCAGCGCCGGCGCGGCAGCTCGCTTCGACGAGTTCTCGCCGGAAAGCGCTCGCGTCCAGGCCGTCGTCCAGCCGAATCCGACGGGAGGTCACCACTTGTCCTCGACTGTCCGGCTGTCGAATGGCGGCGCCGAGGGGCCGCCCGCGGTGTCGCCGATCGCCGTCACGCTGCCGGTCGTGCTCCGGATCGCGCGTGTCGGGAGCCAGATGACCACCTACTACCAGGAGAGCGGCGGATCCGAGACGGCCCATCTGACGGTCGACATCGCCGGCTCCGATCTCGATCGCCCGGCGCTCACCGTCGGGATGGTCCAGTCCTCCGACAGCCCGGCGACCGCCGCCTCCGCGTCGTTCGAGGCTCCGGGCTTCGAACGTCC
>CAYOHN010000307.1:2183-4662 GCA_964403735.1 uncultured Spirochaetales bacterium
CGCGCGACGTCGAGGCCGCGCACAAGTTCGCGCTCGAGAAGTTCGCGGCGGACCTGCTGCCGGTGGTGGACAGCCTGGAGAAGTCCGTCGACGCCGCCGCCGGATATCGGCGGCTGCTACCCGGACGTCCTGCTGCCGGGAGACGGCAGTGGCTCCCTCACGCTCTCGGGGAACCGTCTCGATCAGATCCTTGCCGCGGAGATCGCCGGGGTACCGATGACGATCTCCGCGCAGTCTGCGTCGTCGATCACGTTCCAGACGGGCCCGGTCTCGTCCCCGGTTTCGGGGCCGCTCCGGATCCACTCGCCGTGGGGACAGGAGACGTTGCCGACGCAGGTCATGCTTGCGGGTGAAGCCTTCGTGCGCGGAGACGTCGACCGCAGTGGTGCGGTCGACAGCGCCGATGTCGCGCTGCTCGCGGACATCGTTTCGGGCGTCACGCCCTTCTACGAGTGCCCGGAAGCGGCCGACGTCAACGACGACGGCGTGATCGACGCAGCGGACGCCTCCGATCTGGCGAGCTTCGTCTCCTCCGGATCGCCGACGCCGCCCGCACCGTTCCCGCTCCCGGGCCTGGCCGCCGCGGGCGAAGCGATCTGCGGGATCCCGACGCCTCCGACGCTCGCGCAGATTCTCGATCCGAACGGCATGACGATTCCGGCCGGGACGCCGCTCGCCGAGGGCGACCAGATCCTGCTCGACGGCGGCCTCTACACGGGCGACGAGGAACGGCTCGACATCCGCTTCGGCGATGTGCGGACCGCGCTGGTCGACGAGGGCAGCAGCGGCGTCCCGGGACGCATCCGCGTCGAGATCCTCGAGGTTCCGACCGGCGGGACGAAGTGTCCGTCCGTGCTGCTCGACACGACCGAGAACCCGCTGTCGGCGTTCGCGAGCGCTTCGGACGTCTCCACCGCGAGACGCGGATTCACCTACCACATCCCGAACGAGACGATTCGCCCGGATCTCTGTCCGACGTTCGCGGCTTCGACGCTGGGCAGCGTGTCTTCGTCGACCTACGACGCGGCCGCGGGCGGGTTGTTCCTGTCGCTGCCGGAAGCCGACTGGAGCGACGGTGATCGTCTGCATGTCGATCTCGAGCTGCCCTTCGCTCCGGTCGTCGGCGGCGCGGCGGCCGCGCGGCGCCTGACGCATCGGTTCTCGCTCGCCGGCGCGACGTATGCGGAGTGGCTGACGAAGCTCGCCGACGACCTCGAGCGCGAGCTGCGCGACGGCGCGGCGCTGAGCTGCACCTGCGACGTCGACGTCGAGGCGCAGCCCAGTCAGGGCGGAATCCTGCTGTCGGCCTGCGAGCCCGGCGAGCCGATCGGCCCGCCGGATCCCCCGCTCCCGCCACCGCCGCTGCCGTTCAAGCCGGCCGATCCGACGCTCTGGGGCTCGACCACGTTCAAGGCGCCGCCTCCGCCGCCGACGGTGTCTTGCGCCGGCCACGATCGGTTGGACGTCGATCAGTTCCACGACGATCCGAGGAGGTACCTCTGGTGCACGTGGCAGGAATCGGTGATTCGGGTCAAGGGCGGCCTGCCGCGCTGGGAGTGGTTCCAGCCTACGTCGATCCTCTTCGAAGACCACGACTGGCCGAACGAGTGCAAGGGGTCGGGTTGCCTCCTGCCTCCGGACCGCCCCGTCGGCGCGAAGCGCGTTCTCTACGAGGGAATCGCCGCCAGCAGCGCGTACGACAGGGGATTTGGGGATCCGCGGGTCATGGCGGCGTTCTTCCGGTACTGCGAAGAGGCGAAGGGAGCCAACCCGAACTTCCGTGTCGCCCCCGCGCTCGACGGCGGCGTGCTCGTCGTCAAGACGTTCTGGCGAGCGCTTCACGAGCTACCCGCGAGCACGAACGAGAACGCTCTCTACAGCTACGTGCCTCCGGGCGGGCCGCGGCAGTACCTCGTGGGTATGCACATGAACGTCTCGACGGGGCAGGCGGGCGTTCCGGGGGGCCAGATTCCCAAAGCCGACCAGTACTGGCGTTGGGCCACGCTGTGGGTTCCGAAACCGGCGGGCGAGACCCTGACGAAGGGCGGCGATCTGCTGTCGAAAACCTATCACGCGCTCTGTGTCGAAGGCTACGGATCGGACAAGCCGGTCGAGATCGGCCCGCCCTGGGACGACTGGGTGATGTGTTACAACGACGTCGACGCCGGCAACAAATGTGGGAATCCCTGGGAGCGCGCCCAGCTGGAGTGCCGCGCCGAGCCAGAGGGATCGTGCCGCGGGTGCCACGTCGAGGGCGATTGGCAGTCGCTTCTGCCGACGAGCTTTCTTCATCAGGAGTCGTGGTTGGGCTCGCTCGACCGCGGCGTCCAGGTGCGCAGTCGGTTCAAAGCGATCGTCGATGAGTTCGACGCGGACGGCACCGAGCTCTACAAGGGTCTGATGCTCCAGGAGTTGAACAACAGCTGCACGCTGGCGGCGCCCTAGCCCGGACTATTCATGAGCGCCCTGCTGCGGCACC
>CAYOHN010000308.1:0-4660 GCA_964403735.1 uncultured Spirochaetales bacterium
AGCAGCGCCACGATCGCAAGGACCTGCACGATCAGTTCGAGGAACCAGAAACCGAATTTCTGCGTCATCGCGTCGCGCCAGTTGCCGAGGAGCAGGAGCTGCGGGAGATCGAAATGACCGCTCTTCACCTGGAGCACCGCGAGCGCCAGCGCCGTAGGCGCCGCGATCCGCCCGGCGGTCGCAAGGATCGGCCGGACGGATCCCGTTTCCGCAACGGTCCCGAGCTGGAAGCGTGCGAAATTGAGCCCCGCGACAACGAGCAGGAGATAGGTCGCGCCGCCGATGTTCAGCACATCGAAGTGACCGACTACGATCGCGATGATCCCGACGCAGCGAATGAAGAGCGCCATGTCGACGGCGTGCAGAAGCGTGCGCCGGCGGGGAATCGCCTCCAGCTCGCCGATGGAACGATCCTGCCAGTCTTCCGGAAGCGAACCGAGAATCTCCTCGAGTTCGATCGAGGCCTCGATGAAGGTCAGCGAATCTCCGCCGAGACTCGCGAAAGTGTCCTGTTCGTTCAGCTCGCTGTGCGGAAACACCTTCGCGAATACCGAGCGGACGCTGCGCGCGGGCGCGCGGGCGCGGCGAGAGGATCGGCCAGACGCCGCGGCACGCGACTCCTCCCCTGCTGGCTCGGAGGCCGGCGCCTGCGACCGGCGCTGCTGGTACTGCTCGGCGAGCTCCCGACGTTGCACCTTCCCCGAGTCGGTCATCGGCAGTGCGGCGAAGCGGGAGACGAAGAGAGACGAGCGCGCCTCGATGCCGAGTTCCTGCAGGGCGGCGGCGGCCGCATCCACGAGCTCCGCGTCCGAAGCGGCGAGATCCTCGCGAGCCGCCAGCAGGATGCCATCGCCGCGCGCCGGATCCGGGATCCTCGCCACGCACAATGCGTCGGCCGTCCCGAGCGTCGCCCGGAGCCGCTCCTCGATCGCGGCCGGAGACACCTTGACGCCGGCCAGGTTGATGATCTCGTCGGCGCGGCCAAGGAAGTAGAGGTGGCGAGCGCGGAGTTCACCGAGATCGCTGGTCACCAGCCAGCCGTCCTGGTCGGTGTTCGGCGTCCGCGTGCCTTCGATCAGGAGTTCGGCCGCGACGTTGCCTCCGCGGATCTTGATCCGGCCGCTCTCCGTGATGGCGACCTCGACGTCGCCGTTCGGTCGACCCACGGACTCGAGCTCCTCGAGCGAGGCCGAGGAGACCTCGAGGAACGTGGTGCGCGAAGCCTCCGTGAGTCCGTAGTGCTGGACGATCCGGGCGTTCGGAAACAGCTCGCGCAGCACGAGCTTGTCGCGCGCCGGCATCGGCTGGCTCCCGATCTCGATCCAGCGCACGCGGTGGCCGCAGTCCTCGAAGAATGCCCGGCTCCGAATCGCGATCCGCCACAAACTCGGGACCGCCGAGATTGCGTTGATCTCCCCGGAGCGCAACAGCTCGGCGATCTCGCGCGGGCTGAATCCGCTCTCCGGAAGGAAGAAACGACCGCCGACCGACGCCACCGCTCGGCAACGCCCGAACCCGAACGAGTGGTAGACCGGAACGCCTACATATTCTCGGATCGACTCGTCGAGGCGCATGATGTCGCGAAGCCGGCGCACGGTGTTGTCGAGATTGCCATGGGTCAGAAGGATGCCCTTCGGCTCCCCCTCGGTGCCCGACGTGAAGGCGACCTGGGCGATCGCGGCGTCGGACCTCGGCGCGAGGCTCGCGGTAACCCACCCGTGCCCGCCACGGGGCTCGACGATCTGGCCGACGCGACACGCATCGATCCGGTAGCGATCCTCTCGCGACCGGAGCGGCACGACGACGGCGCCACGCTCGAGCAGCTCGAAGAAGCGCAGCACGTAGTCCGGTGAGCTCCGTGCGATCAGTCCGATCGCTTCGAGATCGGATTCCATTCGGGTCGACGAAACGGGCGGCATCTCCGGTGGTTCAGAGGCCCGCGAGGGCCCCGGCTGGGGGTGGGCATCCCGGCGCCGACGGCGGATCATCCCGCGGCCGAACCGGCGAACGACTCCTTCGGAGCGCGCTCTGCGTGGTAGAGGGTGTCGTATCGACCACCGACCGTGACGGGATCTTCCAGCAACCGGAAGCCCGCTCCCTCGATCCGCCGGATCATCCAGGAACGCAGGAAGTAGGCCGCGTACTCGGCGCTCGACCGTCCGGGCCGGACCCAGGCTCTGCGTCCTGCCGTCTGCATCGAGACCGAATTGAGGATCGTCAGCAACTCGAAGCGGAGCTGGTTCCGGCGCAACCACACCCGCGGTGTCTCGGCCAGTCTCCGCAGGAGCTGCCCAAAGGAACTCGTCACGATGAGCAGGCGGCCTCCGGGGACCAGAACGCGACCGGCCTCGCGCAGGACCGCGAAGGGATCGACACACTGGAAGGCGGCACGGATCAGGACGACGTCGAACGGCCCAGGCGCGATCGGGAGCGACTCGGCGCCTCCGAGCACGAGCTCGAGCGGCGGGAGGCCCTCACGTTCGGCGAGGATGCGACTCATCTGGAGATAGGCGCGCATGAGATCCACGCCCACCGTTCGAGCGGCATGCGGGGCGATCGAGAACAGGTTGCAGCCAGAGCCGCACCCGAGTTCGAGCACACGCTGGCCCGAGAAATGCTCGGCGCCGAGCGCAGGATGGCTCTCCCCGTCGCTCAGCTGCCGCTTCCGATCCAGCCAGAAGACATACTCGCGCAGGGAATCGGCGACCGTGCTGCCGACAGGGGTCAGGCGGCTCCCCGGATCCCCGGCGCTCTCGATCCAGCCGAGCTCCGCGGCACGCGCTCGGATCTCCGACCTCGCTTGCGGCGCGTCGCCCTGGACATTGAGCTCGAAGGCGAGCCGGATCAGCTCGCCGCCATCCGGACCCAGCAACGCCGCCCGGATCGCTCGGAGCTGCTCGAGCGAGAATCCCTCTCCTTCCATCCACGCGCTCCCGCCGGGGCCCAGTCTTGGAGCGCCCGCCACTGCTCTGAGTCGCCCAGTCGTGGAGCCGACCTGTGAAGCCGACTCGCAGCACGCTCGAACCCGCGGCATCTCGCGACAGAGCGCGGAGGGTAGCGAGGCGCGAACGTTACCCGCTAGCCGCGCGGAGACTTCCCGCGATCGCTCACACCTGCCGGGGAGTCCCCTGTCGGACCTTCGGAGCTTCGATGCTCGCTGCCTCCACTTCCGCGCGACCCGGCCGATACCGTGATACGGTCCGGCGAACATCGGCTGGACGCAGGCCGAACGAGAGCGCAGGAATGGGGACCCGGCACCTGGCGGGGTCTCGCCGATCCATCCTGGCCCCGCCGACCCTCCCGGACGAGCGAGCGAGATCGCTGGATGAGCTCCGAGACCGAGAACCCCGAGGCCCCGTCGGCACGAGATCCGGACTGGAGCCGCGAGGCGTGCAGGCGGTTCGAGTGGAGCCCCGGCCGCCAGTTGCTGCGCGCGATCCGCGACTACGAGCGCTTGCAAGAGAAGCACGGCGCGTTCTCCGCGATCGCCCGCCGCCTCGCAGTGCTCCGCCATCGATTCTGGTCGGCGATCGCCGGAACGGACATCCCCCTCAACGCGCGCCTCGGGGGCGGGCTCCTGATTCCGCATCCGAACGGCATCGTGATTCACCCAGGATCCGAGGTCGGACCGAACTGTCTGATCTTCCAACAGGTAACATTGGGCACGGCAATGCGACCCGGACTTCCGAGGCTCGGAGGGCACGTCGACGTGGGCGCCGGAGCGCGGATCCTCGGACCCGTCACGGTTGGCGACCATGCGCGGATCGGCGCCAATGCTGTCGTCCTGGACGACGTTCCCGCAGGCGTGACCGTCGCCGGAGTCCCGGCGCGCCCCGTGACGGCGAACAAGCCTGCGCGACCTGCATTGGTACGCCACGGCGAGCAGCCAGACGAGTTCTCGCCGCCCGACAGCCCGTCCGTGGAGGGCTGATTGGAGACGCCGCCCGACGCGCCCGGAAACTCCTCCGAGGGCGAGGAGATCAGTCTCCGGAAGCTGTTTGCGACCGGATCGGCCTGGACCCTCGGCGGATACGCGCTCGCGCAGATCCTGCGCCTCGGCTCGAACGCCGTTCTGTGGCGCCTGCTCGATCAGGACGTGTTCGGGATCATGATGCTGGTCACCGTGCTCGTGATCGGCCTCCAGATGTTCTCCGATTTCGGGCTCGGCCCGAGCGTGGTCCAGCATGAACGCGGAGACGAACGTCGCTTCCTGGACACGATTTGGACGCTGCAGATCCTGCGTGGCGCCATCTTGTGGATCCTCGCCTGCGCGCTCGCGATCCCGTTCGCCCGCTTCTATGGCGAGCCCGCCATGGCTTCACTCGTGCCGGTCGTCGCGCTGACCGCGCTGATCAGCGGCTTCAACTCGACGAGATTGCTGACAGCAAGCCGCCACGTCGCACTCGGCCGGCTCACCCTGATCGAACTCTCGGCGCAGGCCACCGGCGTCGCCGTAATGATCGGGTGGGCGCTCCGATCGCCGTCGATCTGGGCCCTGGCATGGGGCAGCGTCGCCGCTGCAGGAGTGAAGCTCCTGCTCAGCCATGTCGCCCTTCCCGGTACGCACAACCGGATCGCATGGGATCGCACCGCGATCACCGCAATCTGGGGTTTCGGATCCTGGGTCCTCCTCAGCACCCTCATGAGCTTCCTCCAGGGT
>CAYOHN010000309.1:0-4655 GCA_964403735.1 uncultured Spirochaetales bacterium
GACGGCGAGGCGCGTGATGCCGCTCGTCGAACGCCGTCGCCAGGGCGCTGGCCTCGACGACGAGGCAGAGCCCGGCTGCGGCGATCCGCCGCCGAAAGTGCTTACCCGGCGCACCCTGCGGGCGGACCTCCTGCAGCGGGTCGTCGAGGTGGAGGCCTTCTTCTACCCGCGCTGTGACGGACGCATGCGCGTGCTCGCTCGCCACCGCGCTGATCGCGCACGCCGTCGACGACGCGAGCGAGCGGGGAGCGGACCTCGTCAGCATCGGTGCCGATCCGACGGACACGCCCATGCGGATGTACGCGGCCATGGGGTTCCGCCCCGTGTGCGTACGCCGCGGCTACCTGAGATCGCCGGAATGGCGATCGCGCGCCATGGATGGCCTTCTCCATCTGGGGGCCAACCTGTCGAGGGCCGCCTCGAGGTCGGCGTCACCCACTTCGGTGAGGTCGCCGCGATCCAGGGCCTCGGCGCCTGCCTTGATCGGCTTGCGCAGGACCGTCGACTTCAGTTCAGAGTTCCGGGACGTAGTCCGTGATCGGATCGTGAATGCTCCCGACGAGCCCCTCTTCGAGGGCGATCCCGACCATCGCCGAAGCGAAACTCTTGGCGACCGACCACGAGATCCATCGCGTCTCCCGGCTGCTGCCGAGGCTCGACGAGGGGCGAAGTCGGAGCCTGACCCAGATGGCTCCGGTCAGCGCTTCGTGCCCAGGCCCCGGATGAGATTCGCCGGATCGATCGTGGCGCTCGAGTCCTTCGCGCGGGCGCCGGCCCAGCACTCGCCGGCGCGCGGTCCGCGCACGATGCGGTATTTGCGCGCTGCGGAATCCTGCTTCCACATCCACTCGACGTCGAGTGCCGTGTAGTGTGCGGAGATCGCGCGTCGGAACCCCTGGGTGCGGTTCCGGCCCGAGCCGTGCAGCAGGACGGGGTGGAAGAACACGGTATCGCCCGGCGCCATTTCGAGATGGACCCGCTGCTCGATCTGGTTCCCGATCTCCGCGACGCCGAAGTACGCCATGTTCAGGTCCTCGATGTCGGGCGGGTTCTCGTGCACGAGCACTTCGCCCCGGTGGCTACCGGGTACGACGACGAGGCAACCGTTCTCCCTCGTCACGGGCTCCAACGCGGTCCACGACGCGACGATCCGGTCTGCGGGCCGGAAGGGGAAGTAGAGGAGATCCTGGTGGATCGGGTGCCGGCCGTCGACGTTCGGCGGCTTGTTGATCAGCATCGTGTGGATCGTCTGGACGTCGCGTCCGACGATGCACTCGATCGCGTCGAGGATGCGCGGGTGCGTGGTGTACGTATCGAGGACCGGGTCGTTCTCGTAGTCCTGGAGCTTCGCGACCGCCTCGAGCGGGCTGCCCGGTACCACCTTCCCTTTCGCGACCATCACGTCTTTCATCACGAGCATGCCATCGGCCTTGGGGACGCGCTCGTGGACGATGTCGTCGAAGCGAGCGAGCCAGCGGTCGAGGTCGTCCTGGGGAAGCAGGCCAGGGACAACCACGTAGCCGTTCGCCCAGTAGAACTCGAGATCCTCGGCATCGAGCAAGCGAGTGGCAGTGGCCAACGGGGACTCCTTCAAGAGGCCGGCCGGGCGTGATCGCGCATCGGCAGATCGAGTCCATCGGTGATCGACATCTCGGTGTGCTCCTGATACCGGTTGCGCTCAGACGCGCTCGATGATGATCGCGGGCGCCATGCCACCGCCCGCGATCATAGAACGCGCCGCCGAAGCCTCGAGCCTACGCCGCACGGCGTGGGCGCAGAGCCCGCTGGTAAACGGCCGAGGTGCCGAGCTGCTCCTTCCACTGCGCGAGCAGATCCCGGTCGTCGAGATCCCAGGGATGGAAGCGCGGCCGGTAGTAAGCGAGGTACGAGCCGAGTGCCTGGCGCAGCGCGCCGGGGCGGACGAAGAGGAAGCCGAGCAGCGACGCCCACTCGCGCGGCGAGCCGAGCAGCCCGCGGCTGCGCATCATCCGGATCTGGTGCTCGGCGATCTTGGTCCAGAAGATGAGCGTCGTACCGATCAGGGCCGAGACGCGCTCGAAGTAGGTGCCGCCGGCGGCCTCGAAGACGTCGAAGGCAACCGCCTTGTGCTCGCTCTCCTCGGCGGCGTGCCAGCGCCAGAGCGCCGCCATGTCCGGATCTGCGCCTGCGAGGACGCGCTCGTCGCCGAGCAGCGAGCGCGCCATCAGCGCCGTGAAGTGCTCGAGCGCACAGGTCACGGCGAGCTGGCGCCGCACGGGCACCTCTTCGCTCACGCGGCGCAGCAACGCCTCGACGCGTCGCTCCATGTCCTCGACCGGGTAGCCGAACTCGCGCAGACGCTCGTTGTAGCGGATGTGCTCGCGCGTGTGCATGCCCTCCTGGCCGCAGAAGGCGCGCACCTGCTCGGCCAGGCCGTCGTCGCGCACGCAGTCCTGGTGCGCCCGCACGCTCGCGATGAAGAAGCGCTCGCCCGCCGGAAAAAAGACGGAAAGCCCGTCGAAGAAGATGCTGATCGCCTTGCGCCCGCCGTGCCAATCGATCGGGATTTCGGGCGACAGGTCGAAATGGGCATTGCGAACTTCGGGCATCGGTGCGGGTGTGTGTGTCACGGGGGAGTCCTCCTGTGCGGCGTGCGACGCGCGGGTGCGCGCCGTGGCTTCGTTGGTGACGCTGCGCGGCGCGGCTGCGCGCCGCGCAGCACGACGTCGAAGATCGCCATCAACTCGTCGACGAGTTCGTCGGCAGACGGCTGGTCTCGCTGCGTCGTCCAATCGATCAGGAGCTCGCTCACCATGCCCGCCATCGCGAGCCCGACGCGCTCGGGTCCGGTGGGCAGCTCGACGCGTCCCTGACGCGCGAAAACGTCGGCCTGCTGCGCGATCACCGCAGCGAACTCGCGCACGTAGTGGCGACGCCGGGCTTCCACCGCGGGGCCGCGGCCGAGCGTCTCGACGAACGCCACGCGGATGGCCCGCGGGTCGTCGAGGTAGGCGTGCGCGAACGCGCGCAGACCGGCCTCGAGGCGCGCGCGCGGATCTTCCGGTGCGTCGCGGAGCGCCGCCACGACGGCCGCGCGCGCGCGCTCGACGATGTCGTCGAGCACCGCTTGGAGGAGCTCCTCTTTCGAGGCGAAGGACTCGTAGAAGTAGCGGGTCGCCACGCGGGCGCGGCGACACACGCTCCGGATCGGCGTGGCGTCGTAGCCCTGGGTGCCGAACAGCGCGAAGCCGTGCTCTAGCAGCCGCCGGCGGCGCTCGCGCCGGCGGGCCTCGGCGTCGTCCCCCCGGTAGCGGCGGCTCGGAACCGCGGATTCGGCTTTCGCGGAGCCTCGCATGCGGCCTCCCGCCGCGGCGCTGCTGTCCAGACACCGCGGACGACGATCGGGAAACGAGAAGATCCGAAACTGTTTCGATCCGGAAACTGTCATTTCCTAAAGTAGCGACCCGGACCCGGCAAGCAACCCGGGAGCCCTCGCAGCCGCCGCGGATCGCCGCAGAGACCACCGGCGCCGCAGGTGGCCGGGCCGCCTGTCAGGCCGGCCGGGCGGTGCCGGAGCGCGGATCGGCGTTCGCACGCGACGCGGTGAGACCAGGGGCGTCTGGTAGCGCCAATGTAGTCAGTTGGCTACAAATCCGGAAGGGACGGATGGCGCGCCGGACACGGGATCGCAGCGGGGCAAGGGACGTGAGGACCAGATCCTGGGAGCCACGAGTCGATTCCCGCAGCGCCGCGCCGGCGGCTCGGCCCGCGCTCGCGGCGGAGCGGCAGTCCCACCCACCGACACTCCAGCGGGAGCAGCGCAGCATGACAGTTTCCGAGATCCCCTCCTCCGACCAGCTCTCCGCGGCTTGGACGCGTTTGCTCGCCGCCCTCACCAAGGCTGCAGAGCTCGTGAACCAGCATGCCAACTCCGATCTCGACCGCGCCGAGGGCCACCGTTTCCTCACCCGGCTGCTGAACTGCGGCTCGGTGATGGTGGTCGAGAACACCGACCCGGACCGACCGAGTTTCGTGCGGGTGATGACCGAAACCCGGAAGCTCATGGGCGACAATCCGGACACGCACTACGACATCGCACCCCTCACCTCGCGGCGGAGCTACCGGGTCTCCGGCCAACTCGGCGAGGCGGACTATCTCGGATTCTGTCTATACGGCACCCCCTCCGCGGGGGCCGGAAACGCCGGAGCCGATGGCGTTCGCGGCAACCGGATCGTCGCCAACCTTTCCGACCGGGACTTCCACGTCGATCGGGACGGGCGCTTCGAGATCCACCTCGCGCCCGAGCGCCCGGCCGGTGCACGCGACTGGATCCGACTCGAGCCGGACGCGCACTCCATCATCGCCCGGCAGTATTTCTTCCACCGCGAAACCCAGGCCCCCGCCCAGCTGGCCATCGAAGCGCTGGGCGCCACCGCCGAGGACCCGCCTCTCACCTGCCATCTCGCCGCTCGGCGCATCGGAGATCTGGCGCGCTGGCTCGAAGCGGTGGTCTCGGTGACCGCGATCGCCGGAGCCGCCGTCTCGAAGCGGCCGAACGCGGTGGTCGTGAACACGTCGGGGGGCGGGACCGGCGCGGCGCTGTATCCGACGCCGGACAACCACTACATGGGCGGCTGGTTCGAGATCGAGCCGGACGAAGCCCTGGTCATCGAGGG
>CAYOHN010000310.1:0-4653 GCA_964403735.1 uncultured Spirochaetales bacterium
TGGCCGACGACGAGCACGCGCCCGCCGGCCCGAGCCGCGGCGAGCAGCGCCTCCGCTTCCCGAAGCGTCGCCGCGATCGGCTTCTCCACCAGCACGTCGAGGCCCGCCGCGAGCAACGGATGCACGACGGCGGCATGCGCGACGGTGGGCACCGCCACGATCGCCGCGTCCGCGTGCGACGCGAGCGCGAGCGGATCGGCGTCGGAGCGTACGCCGAGCGGCTCGGCCAGCGCCGCGGCGCGCTCGGGATGATGATCGCTGACGCCGATCAACTCCACCTCGTCCGGCAGCGACGCCGCCTTGCGCACGTGGAGCCCGCCCATGTGGCCGGCGCCGACGACCAGCAGCCGCAGCCTGCTCATCGCGGCTCCTCGCCATCTGGCGCCCGGAGCCCCCCCTCCGGGACGCCGAGCACACAGATCCCCGCCGCATCGGCACCCGCGACGACCGCCTCGCGCTCCAGCACCAAGGTGCGTCCCGCCTCGACGGCGAGCAGACGTGCGCCCGCCGCCACGAGCGTCTCGATCGTCTCGCGTCCGATCACCGGCACGTCGAGGCGCGGATCCTGGCTCGGCTTCGAGACCTTGAGCACGGACACGTCGCCGCCGCCGAGCGCGGCGCCGCGCCGGATCGCCTCGTCGGTGCCCTCGATCGCCTCCACCGCCAGCACCGTGCGCGCGCGCACCACCAGCGTCTGCCCGATGTCGAGCCGGCCGATGGCTTTGGCGATCGGCCAGCCGAACGCAACCTCTGCGCGCTGCGCCGGCGTCGGCTGCCGCGCGCCGAGGGCGCCCTCCGGCGCGAGCAAGTCCTTCGTGAAGGCGGTCTGCGACAGCACGCGAAAGCCTTCGGCCTCGAGCGCATCGGCCAGCGCGCGCAGCAACGCGTCGTCGCGCCGGTCCCCGAGACCGGCCAGCAGCCTCGCGGCGACGTCGTCGAGCTGGATCCGCGACGGATCGGCGAACAGCAGCGCTTTCGGCACCAGCCCGCACAGCACGATCTCTCGGATCGCTTCGGCACGCAGACCCGCCAGCAGCGCGCCAACCTGGCCGACGTGCAGCCACGCGCAGCCGTCGACCTCGCGCTCGAGCGCGGGCTCGGCGAATCCGCGCAGGGCGGCGAGCCAGACCCGGCGGCCGGCGCGCCGCGCCCCGCGCGCCACCTCGAACGGAAGCCGCCCGTGGCCCGCCACGAGGCCCAGCGTGCCGGCCACCACGAGCTACCGGCAGAAGCCGCGCGTCGAGCCCTCGAGGAAGCGCAGCAGGCGCTCGACCTCGGGCGCGTCGGGCAGCTCGTCGCGAATCCGCTCGACGGCGACGTCTAGACGCAGCTTCGACGCGAACAGCAGATGGAAGGCGCGCTTCAGCGCCGACACGGCGGCTTCGGAGAACTCGCGACGGCGCAGGCCGACGACGTTGAGACCCACCAGCCGAGCGCGATCCCCCGCCACCATCGCGAACGGCGGCGCGTCCTGCGACAACATCGAGTTGGCGGCCGTCATCACGGATTCTCCGATCCGTGCGAACTGGTGCACCCCCGTGTAGGCCCCGAGCACCGCATGGTCCTCGACGACGACGTGCCCGGCCAATCCCACGAAGCTGGCCACGATCACGTGCGATCCCACGCGGCAATCGTGCGCGACGTGGGCGCTGTTCATGATCAGGTTGTCGTCGCCGATGCGGGTACAGCCGCCGCCCTGCGGCGTGCCGACGTGGATCGTCGCGTGCTCGCGGATCACGTTGTCGGCGCCGATCTCGAGGCGGGTGCGCTCGCCGGCGAAGCTCTTGTCCTGCGGATCGCCGCCGACGGCCGCGAACGGGTGGATCCGCGTGCGCGGACCCACCCGGGTGTGACCGACGAGGCTGACCTGGCTCCCCACCACGACCCCGGCGCCGAGCTCGACGCCGGGACCGATGCACGAGAGGGGACCCACCTCCACGTCGTCCGCGAGCTTGGCGCCCGGATCGACGATCGCGGTGGGATGAATGCGCGGCACGCCTGAGGCTCAGCGCTTCTTGTTGAAGCGCTTGATCACGAGGTCGGTGATGTCGAGCGCTTCCTTCGCATACAGCACGCCCGGCGTGTTGCGCTCGAGGATCAGCGTGTAGCCCTCGCTCTTGCCGATGTCGTCGATGATCTCGATCAGCTTCTGGCGCAGCGGGCCGACGAGCCGCTCGGAATCGACCTTGTACTGGCCTTCCAGCTCGGCCATCCGGGCGCGGGCGTCGTTCTGGATCTCGGCGAGATCGAGCTGCTTCTGGTACAGCGCTTCCTCGGAGAGCACGAAGCGCTTGCTCTGGATCTCCTCGGCCAGCGCCCTGCCCTTGTCCATCAGCGGCTTCAGCTGGCCTTCGGCGGCCTTGCGCTTCTTCGCCAGCTCGTCGCGCGCCTTCTTGCCCTGTTCGGTGGCATTGACCGCCTGGTCGATGTCGACGACGGCGATGCGGACGGCGTCCTGGGCCTGGGCCACCCCGGCCCAGAGCAGCAGCCCGACAGCAGCAAGAACGAAACGAATCGGTGTATGCACGAAGGACTCCCGAGCGCGGAGCGGGGATGCCGCTGCGCGGTTGCGAAATCGGATCAGAGGGCGGAACCGCCCACGGAGAACTCGAAGACGAAGTTGTCTTCGACCGAGAGCGGATTGAGCGGGACGCCGATGAAGGCCTGCAGCGGCCCGAACGGCGAGAACCACAGCGCGCCGAAGCCGGTGCCGAAGCGCCACTCGGTCACGTCGAAGAGGAACTCGTTCTCGGCCATCGCGTCGCCGGCATCGAGGAACAGGATCCCGACGAGGCCCAGCGCTTCGGAGATCGGGAAGCGGTACTCGGTGGTCAGCGAGATGAACTGACTGCCGCCCACGACGTCGGTCTCTTCGAGGTCTGCGAAGTCGTCGTCGTCCTGAGTGTCGAGCGAGTTGCAGCCCTTCGTGGAGGCACAGGTCCCCGAAGCCGGAACGAAGTTGACCGGAGAGAATACTCCCGTTCCTGCCCCCCCGCCGGTACGCCCTTCCTGGATGATCGCTCGGCGCGGGCCCACCGAACGCGCCTTGTAGCCACGCAGCTGAAACGTACCGAGCCCGCCAAGGAAGTAGCGTTCGGAGAGGGGAAGCTCGAGATCGTCATCTATCTCATCGAGGGGTCTCGACTCGGGACCCAGAACGGCACTCGGGAGCAGTTCTGGGCTGTCGAAATCCGACACGTCGTTGAACGGCAGCGTGTACCCGATCCGCGCCGCGAACACCACCGACGAGCGCTCGCGCAGCGGGATCGGCAGCCAGTCCGGAATCCCGCGGTACAGCGCGGCGCGTGTCTCCACCCGCGCGAACTTCGTGAAGCCGCCGAGGCCGGCCCCCTCGAGCGAGATGCCGGCTTCGTAGCCCGCCGTCGGCAGCACGCGGTCGTTGCGGGTGTCGATCCGGTACGAGAGGCCGAGCAGACTGGTGTCGGTGTTGTCGTCGAGAAACTCGCGGAAGATCGGCGCCGCCGCGCGGATGTTGTCGTCGGCTTCGATCTCGCGGATGTTGTACGAGTAGCGCAGGAACGCGCGCTGCTGGCCGGCTTCGTCGAGCGAGCGGCTCAGGTTGAAATCGACGCCGGTACTGGTCTGCTCGAAGTCTTCGAAGAATACGTTGGTCCGGACCGCGGACGCCGCCAGGCTGAACTCGCTGTCGAAGAGCCGGCGATTGACGAACTGGGCGTTCAGACGGTCGCGGCGACCGCCGATGTCCGCGGCGATCTGCACGCCGTAGCCGCGCCCGAACAGGTTCGACTGGTTGACGCTGCCCGAGACCACCAGCGAATCCGCCGTCGAGAAGCCGGCGCCGAGCGAAATCGCGCCGGTCGATTTCTCGACGACGGAGACATCGAGGTCGAGCGCCGCGGGATCCTCCGTGCGCGTGGGCTCGAAGTTCACCTCCTCGAAGAAACCGAGTCCGTTGAGCCGCGCCTGCGAAGTCTGGAGCTTGCGTGCCGAGTAGAGCTCCCCCTCCACGAGCTGCATCTCGCGCCGCGCCACGCGGTCGATCGTCCGCGTATTGCCCTTGATGTCGATCTCCCGAACGAAGTACAAGGGCCCCTTCTGCACGTCGAAGGTGACGTCCACGATCTTGTTGGCCTCGTCGACCTTCGTGAGCGGATTCACGCTGGCGTAGAAGTAGCCGCGGTCGGTGTAGCGCCGCGTCACCTGGTCCACGTCCTGACTGAGGTGGGTCCGATTGAACCACTCGTCCTTCGTCAGCTGAAACTCGGGTTTCAGCTCCTCGCCGGTGACCGTCACGTCGCCGCTGACGTCGAGACTGCCGACGCGGTAGCGGCTGCCCTCGGTGACCGGGACCGTGACGATCAAGCCGTCGCCTTCGGTCTCGACCTTCGGATCTCCGACCTCGACGCGCAGGAAGCCGGCGTCGGTGTACTTGCGCTCGACGCCCTGCAGATCCTGCATGAAGATCGGCTCGGCGTAGGTGCCGGACTTGTCGAGGAAGCGCGTCGCATACGACCAGAAGCGCCACGGCTTGGTGCGCATGCCGCCGGTCAGCTCCTTGTTCGAGAAGTGCTCGTTGCCCTCGAAGCGGATCTCCCGCAGCCGGAGCTTGCGGCCCTCGTTGACCTCGAAGTTCACCGCGACGGCGTCGTTCGGCAGCGTCGCGACCTCGTG
>CAYOHN010000311.1:0-4651 GCA_964403735.1 uncultured Spirochaetales bacterium
GCTCGCGGTGGACCGTATCACAGGGCCCGGCGGGGCTGACGGCGGCCCGCTTGGCCGAGTCAGCAGTATGCAAGAACTGCAGGTTGCCTTCCTGCCGGCGCCCGAGAAGATCATCGCGAAGATGCGTCGGGGAGGATCCGTCTACAACGCGAGCGAAGCGCAGTACGCGTCGCTGCGCATCGTCGTGTTGACGCTCCGCCGGGGCCGCCGGTGCGCACTACGTCGATGCGCAGGTCCCTCTGGTCGACCTGGATTTCGACCCCCTCCGCCTCGGGCAGCACCGCGACCGTGACGGTCGAGGTGTGGATGCGGCCAGCGGCCTCGGTCACCGGCACGCGCTGGACGCGGTGCACGCGGCGCTCGTGCTCGAGGCGGCTCCTGACGCTGGCGCCGGAGATAGCCGCGATCACCTCCTCGACGACCCCGGTACTGCTCTCGGAACCTCACTCGCTCGGTCGGGGGGTGGGAAGCAGTCAGGGGGCGGGGAAAGGGACGACGGTTCGACGGAGTCGCCCCGCTGGGCCAGAGAGGGGGCGGCGCTAGTGCGCCGCGTGATGGCGCCGCGGGAGCGGGCCATGGGTCGGGAACGTCGTCAGGGCGCGGAGAAAACGAAGCACGGCCCCGGTGCATGAGCTAACGTCGCGGGGGTGCGCTTTCTTCTCGCCGTGAGCCTCAGCGTCCTCTCGGCCTGCGCGTCCAACGGCGGAGGCGGCAACGCCGATCTGCCGCTCTGGCCCGAATGGGTGCAGGCGCAGGGCGCGCCGCCCGCCGGCATGGGCCGCATCGTCGTCTACGGCGCGATCCGCGACGAGGCGCTCGAGTGGCATCCCGAGGTTCTCGTCGACGGCACGCCGATCGGCCGCTCGCGCGAGTTCACGTTCCTCGCGACCGAACGCCCGCCCGGCATCCACACGATCACGATCGGCACCGAGCAGCGCGACGCAGCGTTCGGCACCCAAGGCGCGAGCGGCAACGCGACGGTTTCGCTCGAGGCGGGAAGCACCGCCTACGTGCAGCTCCTCGTCGAAGCGCCGCCCGGCATGGTGCGCGCGACTCTCGTCCCGATGGACCCGTCGACCGGCAATCGCGACGTGCAGAAAATGCGGCTCGCGCCGCCGTCCACGGCGCCCTAGAGCGAGTCGGTAGGCGCTTCCCTCCGCGTGACGAAACGGTTTCCGCGCTGCGGGCGCCGGGGGGACTCCCGAATGGGCTAGTTTCCAGATCGCTACGCCGGCCCGCAGACTCGCTCTTCCCGCGCCCTCGTTCGGCGAGCAGGAGGTTGACAGTCGGGCGAAGAAACCGGGCGCCGCGCGATCTCCAGCCCGCACTCGCGTGGAACCGTGGGATTCTCTGCAACGGTTGCTTCCCGCTCCAGCTCGCGGAACCGGAAGACGCTGCGCAGGTGATCCCCGCCTCGGAGACGGCGGCGTCCTCGACGAAGGATCCGGTGAGGCGGCTCATGCGAGCACCTTCCAGGGGCCGCCTCGAGCGGGTCGATACAGCCTCCGAGACGCTGGAATGGACCGCAAGGAACTCGTCATCCCTGCGACTCCTCGAGCCCCCAGACCCCGGCATATCCGATTCTTATCCGTGTCAATCCTCCACTCACCCCAGCCGCGCGCGCACGCTCGAGACCTTCTCCTCCATGTTCGCGGGGCGGTCGCGGCGGTCGTCCACTTTGATGACGGTGCCGACGCGCTGGGCGCCGGCGGCGAAGACGGCTTCCTGCATGCGCAGGATCAGCTCGAAGATCTCGCGCAGGTCGCCTTCGAGCGTGGTGAACATCGGGCCGAGCTCGTAGCGGACGGTCTGCTGTGCTTCGAGCACGCGCAGCGCTTCGGCGACGTACGCGCCGACGCTGACGCCGGTGCCGGTGGGGGCGATGCTGACGGCGACGATGGCCATGGGGGTTCCTTTCGCGTGGGGGTTCGGAGAGGGAGATCGCGGGCGGGCGGGCGTCAGGCGAAGTCTCGACTGCGCCGGCCGTAGAGCTTCGCCAGCGGGGCCGCGGAAACACCGTGCAGGACGATGCTGCACAGCACGGTGACGACGACACAGGCGTGGATCGCGCGGGCTTCCGGAATGGGATACTCCTCGAGAATCAGCGTCGCAAACAGGATCGACGCGAGGCCGCGGGGGCCGAACCAGCCGAAGAACAGCGCGGTGTCGCGGCCGACGCCGCTGCCGGCGAGCGAGAGTGAGATGGCCAGCACGCGCACGACGAAGAGGCTGCCGAGGGCATACGCCGCGATCGGGACGCTGAGGGCTTCGAGGCCAATGGGGAGCAACGTCGTGCCGAAGAGCAGGAACGCGAAGACGGCCAGGATCTGTCCCTCGGCGTCCATGAACGCGAGCATCCGCCCGCAGCGGTGGCGGATCGTGCAGCCGAGGGTGAGGCCGCCGCTGAACGCGGCCAGGAAGCCGTTGCCGCCGGCGAACTCGGCCGCGCTGAAGATCTGGAGGGCGAGGCCGAGCAGCGCGATGCCTTCGTACGGTTCCGCCGTCCAGCCGGCCTCGCTGGCGCGGTCGAGGGCGCGCGCGCCCAGGTAAGCCAGCGCTACGCCGATCGACGGCCCCAGCACGATCTGCAGCGCGGCGAAGCGCAGCAAGTCCAGCGTGCCATCGACGGCATCGGCCGAGGCGCCGGCCCAAATGGCGAATCCGACCACGGCCGGGAGCGCCAGCCCATCGTTGAGGCCGCTCTCCGCCGCCAGCACTTCCCGCGCGGGTTCCGGCACGTCGGGGCTTTCGACGACGGCCTGGCCGAGTGCCGCATCGGTGGGGGCCAGCACCGCGGCGAGCAGGAAGGCAGCCGGCAGCGTGACACCGGGGAGGATCAGTCCGGCGAGGGCCGCGCCGAACAGGATGGCGAGCGGGAGGCCGAGCAGGAGCATCCGAACTTCGAGGCGGCGCTCGCGCAGCAGCTCGCGCACATCGAGTCGCGCGGCATCACTGAACAGGATCAGCACCAAGGTGACCTCGAGCAGCGCATGAATCACGCGGTTCCCGGTATCGAGCTGGACGAGGCCGAGGCCCCCTGCGCCGAACGCGAAGCCCGCCCCCGCCATGGCCATCGGCATCGTGACGAGCGCCGCGCCGAGGCGTTTGGAGAGCGCGGCATAGAGGAGCACCGCGGCGGCGAGGAGTGCGAGTTGGGCGGGCGACATGAGATGGCTCTCGAACGCAGGGTCGGAGGTCGGGTGGCGAAGGTACGCAACGACGGCGGGGATTTCGTCGATCGAGGTTCCTAGGGTCGCGTCGCCGGGGCGGATTTCCGGGGTTGACTTTCGTGTTTTGTTCGCCTATGGTCGGTCCTACTTGCTCACTCGCGCTGGTCCCGTGGGAGCGACTGGATGCACAGGAGAAGAGGCTCTCGGCGATCCTCGGGGTCGCCGGCGGGGGTTGCACCCGCCCGGGCTGCGCCCGCGCACGGCGTGGCCGATGCGTGCATTGTGCGCGGTGTGCGCGGTGTGCGCGTTTTCGATGCGAGCTGCAGCTCGGGGGTTCTCGCGCAGCTCGAGGCGCTGGCGCGCGCGCAGGCGCCGCTGCGGCGGGCGCTGACCCGCGTGGCCGGGCGGATCGTCGCGACGCGGTCCTGGGAGCGGCTCGGCTTCGCGTGCGCGTCGGACTATGCGCGCGAGCGCGCGGGGCTGTCGGGCCGGCAGCTGCAGGATCTCGCGCACCTGGATGCGCGTCTCACGGCGTTGCCGGCCGTGGACGCGGCGTGGCTCGCCGGCGCGCTCTCGTGGTCGAAGGCGCGGCTGCTGGCGCGCGTGGCGGACGTCGATACCGAGCGGCGCTGGGTGGCGTTCGCGCGCGGCGTGCCGGTGCGCGCGCTCGAACGCGAAGTCCGGGCGGTGGATCGCGGCGCCGTCGAGTCCGGCGGGCTCGAGACTGATGAAGACGAGAGCGCCCTGTATCCGAACGCCGGCGTCATCGTTCGCTGCTCGCCGGACGTGCAGGGGAAGTTCCATCGCGCGCGCCAGCTCGCGCGACGCTTCGCCCGTGAGCAGCTGCCGGTCTGGGCGTGCATGGAAGCGGTGGCGACGGAGGTGTTGTCTGCGCTCGGGTCGGCGGCGGAGACCAAAGCCGGGGACACCGTTGGACGCCGGGAGCTCCTCGAGGCTGGCGGCAATGCCGACGCGGACGGCGTGGCCACACGCGCGACCGGAGCCAATGTGTGCGCGCCCGACGGGATCCCGGCGGTACGCCAGCTCGCCGAGCGCGTGGACGAAGCCGATGCGTTCGAGCTCGACGCGCGGCTGCGCCGGGCCCTCATGCTCGAGCAACGGCTCGAGGCCGAGATGGCGCCGCTGCTCGGGCGCGTGGCGAATGAGCGGTGGTATCGGTGCGCGGGGGACGGCATCGACGACGAGTACCCGAACATGGCGGCGTACGTGCGCGATCGGCTCGGGATGTGCGAGCGCAAGGCGCGTGCGCTGGTCCGGCTGGCGCGGGCTGCTGGGCGTTGCCCGGAGCTGGCCGCGGCGTTTGCGAGCGGCACCCTCTCGTGGGTCCAGGCCCACGCGCTGGTGCCGCTGCTCGCGCTGCCGGAGAGCGCGCCGGTGCGAGCCGCGTGGATCGCGTGGGCCGGTCGGGTCTCGGTGCGACGCCTCGAGGCGGACGTCGACGCGGCGCTGCAGCTGCACAC
>CAYOHN010000312.1:0-4645 GCA_964403735.1 uncultured Spirochaetales bacterium
GGTAGAAGTACAGCACGAGATCCTTGCCGGCGAAGTCCGCCAGCGACACCTTCTTACCGGCAGCGTCGGTCAGCGTGAACGCCGGCGCCTTCTTTCCTATTTCGACTGCCACATGTCCTCCTTGGCGTGTCTCAGACCAGCGACGGAACGTCGAGGTCGTCGGGCACCTCGACGCCCATGCGCAACAACGCGAATCCGTACGTCTTGCCCTGCGTGTCGAGCGCCCGGCGCAAAACGAAGTTCAGGGCCTGCGAGTTCGGCAGCTCGTAGCGTTCGACGGGACCCACGCGCACCTGGTCGAGCAAGGCGTCGTTGCGGTCGCCCCAGAAGCCGGAGGCGCCGGCAATCCGGAGCGGGGCAGACCGGAGCGGCGCGGACGAAGGGGGTGCGGAGGCCATGGGCGTGCGATCTTAGCGCGGTGCCCGAGCTGTCCGTAGCGCCGACGACCCTCGCGGAGCGCGTGAAGGCGCTGGCGCTGGCACTCGGCTTCGATCGCGCCGGCATCGCGGCGCTCGGCGCGCCGACGCCGGAGGCCGAGTCGCTCCGCGACTGGATCGCGAAGGGCCGGCACGGCGAGATGGGCTGGCTCGCGCGCCGGGTCGACGAGCGGATCGACCCGCGGCTCCGCTTCGAGTGGGCGCGGACGGCGATCGTCGTCGGGATCGTCTACGACACGCCCGCCGAGGCGCGTGCGTCCGGGCTCGGGATCGCGGAGCCTGGGACGGCGGAGTCGGCGGGCCGCGTCGCTCGCTACGCCTGCGGCGAGGACTACCACGACGTCCTGCTCGCGCCGCTGCGCGCGCTCGGCGATGCGCTCGAAGCCCTCGTCGGCCGGCCGGTCCAGTCGCGCGCCTACGTCGATACGGGTCCGCTGCTCGAACGCGCGCTCGCGGCGCAGGCGGGCCTCGGCTGGATTGGCCGCAACACCTGTCTGATCGATCCGGAACTCGGCTCGTACCTGTTCCTGGGCGTGCTGCTGACGGATCTCCAGCTGCCGGCAGATGCGCCCGAGCCCGACCACTGCGGGAGCTGCCGCGCGTGTCTCGATGCGTGTCCGACCGATGCGTTCCCGACGCCGTACGTGCTCGACGCCACGCGCTGTCTCTCGTACACGACGATCGAGCTGCGCGGCGAGATTCCCGAGCCGCTGCGCGCGGGGCAGGGCGATTGGGTGTTCGGCTGCGACATCTGCCAGGAGGTCTGTCCGTGGAACTTGCGCACGCGACGCGAGATTCCGGCCGACCGCGCCGGCCTCCGGGCGCGGATCGCGCCGCGCGAGGAATGGGTGCGCCCGACGCTGGCGTGGCTGCTGTCGCTCGACGAGGACGCGTGGCGCGGCGCGACGCGCCGGACCGCGCTGCGCCGCACCAAACGCCGCGGACTGCTGCGCAATGCGCTGATCGCGGCGGGCAACGCCGGCGACGCCCGGCTCGCGCCGCTGCTCGAAGCCCAGGCGGCGAGTGAAGACCCGATGATCGCGGACGCAGCGCGCTGGGCTCTCGAGCGGCTTGGCAACGCGGCGCGCGCGGATTCATGACGGGCCGTTCGCCGGCAGCCGTTTCCGCGCGCTGAGACTCGCGACCCATTCGACGCCCGCGCCGCCCGGGCGGGGCCGGAACCGTTCCTCGAAGCACAGCACATCGAGCCTCGGGAAGAGCGTTGGAAGCTCGCCTTCATCGAGAAGAAAGCTCGAATTCGCAGGCACTTGCCCCAGTTCTCGGTTCTTCTTTGTGAAGGTTTCGTACAGCAGCAGACCGGCGGGGCGTAGCAGCGCTTCGAGCGACGGCGCGAGCGGCCGATACAGGAACCGCGTGACGACGATCGCGCCGAAGCACGCCGGTCGCAGTGGCAGGCCGGCGGCGTGCTCCGCGTCGGCTCGTACCGGCTCGATCGGCAGCGCAGACGCCTCCGCCTCGGCGGCGAGCGCGCGCAGCGCCGCCCTGTCGCGGTCGAGCGCGACGACGCGCAGGCCGTGCGCCGCGAGCCAGCGCGCGTGACGGCCGCGGCCGCATGCGAGGTCGAGGACGGGCCCGAGCGCGGCGGCGCTGCGCAGGCGATCCAGTTGCCCGACGACGAACGGCGACGGCGCCGCCGGCGACGTCATGCTCCTCGCGCGCGCCGCGCGACGACCTCCGCGAGAAGGCCCGGGAAGTCTGACATCACGCCATCGACGCCGAGATCGAGGAGGCGCTCCATCTCCGCGGGATCGTTGATCGTCCAGACGTGGACGACCAGTCCGTGCGTATGGGCATGGGCGACGAACGCGGGCGTCACCAACGCGCGAGCGCCGAACCCGGGCGGCACCTGGAGCGCCATCGGGCCGGGCGGCGGCAGTTCGCCGGCCAGCGCCGCGCGCACGAACGCGAGTACGTCGCCGGCCGAGGCGCCGACGGCGGTGCGCACGCCGGTTGCGGCCAGGTGGGCGCGCAGGTCCGCCATCGTCCCGTCCTCGGCCGCCGCGAGCAGGACGGTGTCCTCGCGTCCGAGCCGTCGTACGAGCTCGACGACGCCTTCGATCAGAGCGGGGCTGCGTTCCTTGACTTCGAGGTTGAAGCGCTGCGCCGGAAACGCCCGCAGGACCTCCTCCAGCACGGGGATCCGATGGCCGCGGCCGCGCTCTGGAAACGCGTCCGCGCCGGCCGGCGAGAAGCGATAGCCGGCATCGAGGCGCTGCAGCTCGGCGAGCGTGTGGTCGGCGACGCGTCCGCGCCCGTCCGTCGTGCGCTCGAGCTCGTCGTCGTGGATCAGGACCAGCACTCCGTCCCGGCTGATGTGCACGTCGCTCTCGAGGATCACCGCACCGCGAGCGACCGCGCGCTCGAAGCTGGCCATCGTGTTCTCCGGCAGCTCGCCGGACGCGCCGCGGTGGCCGATGACGGTGGGAGTCGGAACGTCGAAGTAGGGGTGCCGCATGGCGCTGAACGGTATCATGCGCGCGCACATGGCGGTCCTGACCCGTGACGTGATCCTGCGCGAGCTCGAGGCCGGCCGCCTGGTCGTGGATCCCCTCGCGCCCGAACAGGTGGGACCCGCGTCGATCGACCTGACGCTCGGCGACGAGATCCGGGTCATCGAGCCCGGCGCCAAGACGATCGCGATCCGCGATGATGCGGACTTCCGGAATCACACGCGGGCGCTCCAACTCGATCAGCCGTTCCTGTTGGCGCCGGGCGGCACGATCCACGGCATCACCGTCGAGCGCATCACGCTGCCGCCGGATCTGTGCGGATTTCTCGAGGGGCGGAGCCGGTTTGCACGCCTGGGCTTGATGATTCACGTGACGTCGGCCTTCGTGCAACCCGGGGTCTCGAATCGGCAAGTGCTCGAGATGGGCAACGTGTCCGGCCACCCGCTCGAGATCCATGCCCGCGTGCGATTGTGTCAGCTGGTGCTGATGCGCACGGAGGGCCGCGCGGTCTACCGCGGCCGCTTCGCCGAGCAGGAACGGCTGTAGTGCGCGCGGTCGCCCAGCGCGTCGAGCGCGCGCGCATCACCGTCGACGGCGAGCTCGTGGGAGAGATGGGCGCCGGGCTGCTCGCGCTGATCGGCGTCGCGCGCTCGGACGGGCAGGAGGCCGCCGCCGATCTCGCGCGCAAGCTCGTGCATCTGCGTATCTTCCCGGATGCGGAGGACCGGATGGATGCGTCGCTGCTCGAGGCGGGCGGCTGCCTCGGCGTGGTCTCGCAGTTCACGCTGCTCGGCGACGCCCGCAAGGGCCGCCGGCCGTCCTGGAGCGAAGCCGCGCCGTCGGAGCACGCGGAGCCGCTCGTCGCAGCCGTGTGCGCGGCCGCGCGCGAACTCGGCGCGACCGTCATCGAGGGCCGCTTCCGCGCCCGCATGGCCGTCGAGCTCGTCAACGCCGGCCCGGTCACGATCCTGCTCGACACCGAGGGCCGGTTCTGAGCGGAGAGCGGGGACGTTCTTTGCGTATTTCCGTTACGCGGCCTCGAGGGGGATCGACGACTCCCCGGCATCGCCTGGCCGCGTAACGGAACTACGCAAAGAACGTCCCCGCGGCGCTGAATGCGGGACGGAGCGTCGCCGTCGATCCCGGAGCGCGCGGGTTCGGCGCGCTCGGCGATCACGGTTCGGTCATGCGGCAGCTTGCGCGGGCCGCCCGGGGGGGCACACTCTGTCGCCATGGGGGACGGCAGCGGCTGCGCTGCCAACGGGCGCGCCTCCGAGCGGGGTGGTGCCCAAAGAGAGGGAAACATGCATCTCGATCGCAAGGGGTTCGCAATTTGGCGAACCGGGGCTGTGGCCCTGGGGTTCGCCGTCGCACTCGGTGCCAGCTCGGTTGGGGCTGAGGAAATCATGTCTCAGGAAGCCAAGGCGACCGCCACCTACGGCGGCAAGGGCGTCGCGGCCGGCCTCAGCTCCATCGTCTACGCGCCGGTCAAGATCGCGTATGCGGCGGGAGGAACGGTCGTGGCTGGCTTGGCCTGGGTGCTGTCGGGCGGGGATTCCGAGGTCGCGAAGCCGATCATCGATGCGTCCGTGCGCGGGGATTACGTCGTGACGCCCGAGAATCTCACCGGGGAGCGCCGCCTCGAGTTCGTCGGCCGGCCGGCGTCCGATCGCCGGTTGGCGACGCCGGAGGTGTCGGCGGGCGCTGCCGCCGCGCAGGGCGCTGGCGACAGCTGGC
>CAYOHN010000313.1:0-2888 GCA_964403735.1 uncultured Spirochaetales bacterium
CCCGCTGAATGGCTCCCTCAGCGCGGGTGGGCGGCTTCACCGGGGGCGGCTGGCAGGTCGGACCCGTCGAGCGGGTCGCTGGGGGTGGCGCCGGGCCGGAGCAGCAAGAACAGCGTTTCTTCGCCTCGCTCTGCGGTGATCAAGAACCTCGGTAGAGACTGCAGTTCCGCGATGGCTTCGCGAAAGCTCGCGAGGTCTCGAACCGGCTTCTGCTCGACCTTTCGGATCACATCGCCGACATCGAGACCGGCCTCCGCCGCCGGCGATCCGCTGGCCACGAACGACACGTACGCACCGGCGCGCGAGCGCAGGCGCTCGGCGCGGAACGTGGCGTCGGTGATCTCCTGGACGTGGAAGCCGACGTCCGTCTCGACCTCTTCGGGATCCACCTTCGGGGCCGGCGCCAGCGACGCCGTTCGCGTCAGCGGGCGGCGGTCGCGGAGCAGCTCGATCTCGACGCTGCGCCCCGGCTCGAAGCTCGCGACGAGGCGCTGGAAGCCGCCGAGGTCCTCGGCCTTCTCGGCGGCGATCGGCTCGCCAGCGAAGCGCGTCAGGATATCGCCCGTGCGCAGCCCCGCGCGCGCCGCCGGCGAGCCCTCGGCGACGCTGTTGACCACGACGCCGGTCGCGTCCGGGACCTCGAAGTACGCGGCGAGTTCGCGATCGAGCGGCTGTAGCGCCACGCCGAGCCAGCTTCGCTCGACGCCGCCGGCCTCGAGCTCGTGCATCACCTGGAGCGCCGTGTCGATCGGGATCGTGAAGCCGATCCCGCGCCCCTGACCGCGCGAGTTGATCCCGACGACGCGGCCGTCCAGATCGACGAGCGGACCGCCGCTCGAGCCGCGGTCGATCATCGCATCGGTCTGGATGAAGTCGTTGAGCAACTCCGGGATCCCGAGATTGCGCCCCTTTGCCGACACGATCCCCAGCGAGACGGTACCGTCGAGCCCGTACGGGTTGCCGACGGCCAGCACCCACTGGCCGACGCGCACGTCGTCGCCGCTGCCGAAACGGGCCGGCACCAGCTCCGGATGCGGCTCGATCTGCAACAGCGCCAGATCCGTCTGCTTGTCGAGCCCGACGATCCGGGCTGCCAGCTTGCCGACGATGCCCGGCACCACCACCTGCACCTTTTCGGCTTTCTCGACGACATGATAGTTGGTGAGGATCCGGCCATCGGCGCTGGCGATGACACCGGATCCGGTCACCTCCGAGCGGCGATCGTTGCGCTTCACGATCGCCTCGATATGGACGACCGAGGGCGTGACTTGCTGCGAGATCGCGATGACGCGGTCTTCCAGGCGGACGTCGAGCGGTGCGAAGTGCTCGACGTCGCGCCGGGGCGCGGCCGGCGGCGCGGTCTCTGCGGCCGGTGCGACGGCGCCCGGCGGCGGCGCACCGCCGTCGCCGCGGTCACAGGCCGGCAGCCACGCGGAGATCAGCGCGAGCGAGACGAGCAGGGCGCAACGGAGGATCGGACTCATGCATATCCTTCTCTGGCGGCGTCGTTCGGCGGAGGTGTCGATTGCTATGCGGCGGCGGCGTCGAGGGCGCTTCGCAGCGCGCGGGCGGCGGCGCCCGGGTCGCTCGCGAGCAGCACGGCGCCCGTCACGGCGACCCCCGCGGCTCCCGAGCGAATCACATCGCCGGCATTGTCGGCGTCGATCCCGCCCTGCGCGAGCACGGGGATCCCCGCGTCCCGCGCGGCCGCCAGCGCGCCGGGCCCGAGCGACGGCCGCTCGGCCGGCTTCGAGAGCGGCGCGAAGATCGGTGCGAGATGGGCATAGTCGGCGCCGGCCCGAGCGGCCGCCGCCAGCTCGTCCGGGGCGTGCGTCGAGACGCCGATCAGGTGACGGTGGCGCTGGCGGTGGCCGTCGTCGTCGAGCACGGCGCGCGCTCGGATCGGGTCCGCTGCGTCGAAGCCGAGGTGGACGCCGTCGGCACCGGCGGCCAGCGCGACGTCGAGTCGGCGGTTCACCAGCACCCGCAGTCGGGCACCGTCGTCCCGCTGCGCGGCGCCGGCGCGCGCGGCCTCCCGCGCCGCGAGAGCCCACGCGAGCAATGCCCGCCCGGTGAGCATAAGTCCGCGCTGGTCGCGCTGGTCGCGCTGGTCGCGCGCGTCGCGCGCGCGGAGCTGGACCCAGTCGGCGCCGGCGGCCACGGCCGCGCTGATCGCGGCCAGCGGCGTCGCGGTCCCGGCCACGAGGCACAACACCGGACGGTGTGCGATCGCGGCGCTCAGAAGCTCGCCAGCCCATCGAGAGGGCTCGACGCGGTGGCATAGAGCCGCCGCGGGATCCTGCCGGCTTCGTAGGCGAGCCGTCCGGCCTCGACTGCCAGGCGCATCGCGCGCGCCATCTGCACGGGGTCCTTGGCGCCGGCGATGGCGCTGTTCATCAACACCGCGGTACAGCCGAGTTCCAGCGCCACGGCCGCATCGCTCGCCGTGCCGACGCCGGCGTCGACGACCACCGGGACCTCGACGGTCTCGAGGATGATGCGCAGGTTCGCCGGGTTGCGAATGCCGAGTCCCGAGCCGATCGGCGCCGCCAGCGGCATCACCGCGACGCAGCCGAGCGCGGCCAGGCGCTGACAAGCCACCGGGTCGTCGCTGACGTACGGCAGGACCTCGAAGCCGTCGCGGACCAGGATCCGAGCCGCTTCGATCGTCGCGGCGACATCCGGGAACAGCGTGCGCTCGTCGCCGATCACCTCGAGCTTCACGAGCGCATGGTCCAGCAGCTCCCGGCCCAGGTGCGCCGTGCTGACCGCATCTTCTACGGTGTAACATCCAGCAGTGTTGGGAAGGATCTGTACGCCCTCGGGCACGAAGTCGAGGAAGCGCTCCCCGGCGCCCGAGTTCGAGTCCGAGTCCGCGTCCGAGTCCG
>CAYOHN010000313.1:2988-4643 GCA_964403735.1 uncultured Spirochaetales bacterium
CGCGTTCGCGAGATCCACGCGGCGCAGCGCCACCGTCATCAGGTCTGCGCCGGCCGCGAGCGTCGCGTCGCGCATCTGCGCGAGCGACGCATACTTGCCGCTCCCGGTGATGAGGCGCGAGCGGAACGAGTGCGAACCCAGCGAGTAGGAATCCAGCGAGTAGGAATCCAGCGAGTAGGAATCCGAGGAGTGGCGATCGGATCTGGCGTCGGACACGGATCAGCCTCCGCCCACCGCCTCGAGGATCTCGACGCGATCGCCGGCCGCGAGGGGGTGAGAGTCGTACATGGAGCGGGGCACCACGGAGCGATTCACCGCCACCGCCACGCGCCGGCCGCCGACACCGAGCAGGTCGAGCAGCTCGCGCACGCGGATTCCGGGCGGAATGTCGCGCGGTCTGCCGTTCACCAGGATCTGGAGGGAGGCGGATTCGGACACGTTCGCGGTCGCGTTGGCTCGCTTTCCGGGACTCGAGGCCGAGGCTACCCGAGCGCTCCGGGAGGGTCAAACGAGCAGCGGTGATTTCCGGCGGATTTCCCGTGGGTTATAAACCGTCGCCACGGTGACGTACTCGCTTCCGCGCAGCGCCTGGAGCCGCCGCGATCGCAACTACGCCGCGATCGATCTCGGCGCGCTCGCGAGCAACTACGCCCGGCTCCGCGCGCGGGCCGGCGGCCGCGACGTCATCGCCGTGGTCAAGGCCGATGCCTACGGACACGGCGCCGTCCGGGTGGTCCGCCGGCTGCGCGCGGAGGGCTGCCGGCGCTTCGCGGTCGCGGTGCTGTCCGAGGCGGCGGAACTGCGGCGGGACGGCATCGATGCCCCGCTGCTGCTGCTCTCGGGCGTCGGCGACGCGGCGGAAGCGCGCGCCGCGCTGGCGCTGGGCGTCGAGCCGGTGGTGCACACGGACGGTCAACTCAGCGGGATCGAGGCTGCGGCGCACGCGCTCGACGTCTGCGCTGGCGTCCACGTCGAGGTGGATACCGGCATGCGCCGCTTCGGTGTGTCCGCCGCGAGCGCCCCCGGCCTGCTGGCGCGCATCGCCGCGAGCCCGCGGCTGCGCCTCGCCGGCGTGTCGATGCACTTCGCGTGCGCCGACGAGCCGGACTCGTCGACGTCGCAGGAACAAGTGGTGCGCTTCCGCGACGTGCTGGCGGCCGCGCGCGCGGCCGGTGTCGAGCCGGAGGGCGTCCACGTCTCCAACTCCGCCGCGCTGTTGGCCGTCCCGATGGCATCAGAGGCTGTCGCGATGGGAACAGAGGCCGTCCCGGTGAGACCAGAGGCGGCGCTGGCGATGGGAACAGAGGCGGTGCAAATGGGCGATGCCGTGCGGCCGGGTCTCGCGCTGTACGGCGTCGCGCCGTCGGTGGCGCTCGCGGATCCCGCCCTGCGCCCGGTGATGACGCTGTGCAGCGAGATCGCGACGGTGCGCGCGGTCGCTGCGGGCGAGGGGGTCGGCTACGGGCATACCTGGCACGCGCCGCACGACGGCTTCGTCGCGACGCTGCCGATCGGATACGCGGATGGCATCCCGTGGTCCGGTGCGCGCGCCGGCTGCGTTGCGATCGCGGGCGCACGCCGGCCGCTGGCGGGGCGCGTTTCGATGGATTCGATCAGCGTGTGGCTGGCCGGCGAACGGCTGCCGGTGGGGGAGC
>CAYOHN010000314.1:0-4633 GCA_964403735.1 uncultured Spirochaetales bacterium
TCGGTGTCGAGCGCGAGGGGATCCTCGTCGTCCAGGCCGGAAGCTGGGCGGCGCCGTTCGGGATCTCGCTGGTCGCGGACCGCCTCGGCGCGGCGATGGTCATGGTGACGGCCATCATCGGGCTCTCGACCGTGGTCTTTGCCGCCGGCGAGATCGACGAACCGCGCATGCGCTTCGGCTTCGCGCCGCTGGTGCAGGTGCTGCTCGCCGGCGTATGCGGCGCATTCCTCACCGGCGACGTCTTCAACCTCTACGTGTGGTTCGAGGTGATGCTGATCGCCTCGTTCGCGCTGCTCGCGATCGGGGGCGGCCGCGAGCAGCTCGACGGCGCGCTCAAGTACGTGGCGCTCAACCTGGTCTCGACGCTGTTGTTCCTGAGCGGGGCCGGACTCCTGTACGGAATGGCCGGCAGCCTCAACATGGCGGATCTGAACCAGCGCCTGCCGGCGCTCGGGCAGCCCGGTCTGGTCGCCGCCATCGCCGTCCTGTTCCTGCTCGCGTTTGGAATCAAGGCCGCGCTCTTCCCGGTCTTCTCGTGGCTCCCGGCGTCCTATCACACGCCGCCGGTCGCCGTCTCGGCGCTGTTCGCCGGTCTGCTGACGAAGGTCGGCATCTATGCGCTGATCCGCTTCTTCACGATCATCTTCCCGCGCGAGCAGATGGGGCTCGACGGCGTCCTCATCGTCGTCGCGGCGCTGACGATGGTGACCGGCGTGCTCGGCGCCGCCGCGCAGAGCGAGTTCCGCCGTGTTCTCGGCTTCCACATCGTCAGCCAGGTGGGGTATATGGTGATGGGGCTCGCGCTCGGCTCGCCGCTCGCGCTGGCCGGCGCCATCTTCTACACGCTCCATCACATCATCGTGAAGGCCAACCTGTTCCTGCTGAGCGGCGTGTCGAAGCGGCTCTCGGGTTCCTTCGAGCTCGCTCGCATCGGTGGGCTCTACACGCGCACACCGTTCGTCGCGCTGCTGTTCCTGATTCCCGCTTTCTCGCTGGCGGGCTTTCCTCCGCTGTCGGGGTTCTGGGCCAAGCTGCTGTTGATCCAGGCCGGACTCGAACGCGGCCAGTGGTGGGTGGTGGCAGCGCTCGTCGTCGTCGGACTGCTGACCGTCTACTCGATGACGAAGATCTGGGCCGAGGCGTTCTGGAAGGCGCATCCGGACGGCGACGATGCCTGGCGCGAACCGCTGGTCGGCCGCGAGCGCGCGTTGCTGCTGGCGCCGGTGATCGCGCTCGCGCTGATCACCGTGGCGATCGGGTTGTGGCCGGCGCCGCTCTTCGAGTTCGCGCGCGCCGCGGCGGCGGAACTGCTCGACCCGACGGCCTACGTCGCGGCGGTGCTCGGAGGAGGAACTCCGTGAACCTGCTGGTGCTCCATACGATTCTCGCCGTCGGTTGGGCTGCCGTCCTGGGACATTTCAGCCTCGGCACGCTGCTCGCCGGCTTCGCGCTCGGCTACGGCGTGCTGTGGCTGCTGCGACCGCTCTACGGACCCACGGACTACTTCCAGCGCTTCTGGCGCGCGCTCGGTCTGGGCCTCTTCTTCGTCAAGGAGCTGGTCGTCTCGAGTCTGCGCGTCGTCTGGGAGGTCCTGACGCCGGGCCAGCGCAGTCGTCCGGGAATCGTTGCGCTGCCGCTGGACGTCGAGACGCCGGTGGAGATCACGATGCTCGCCAACTTGATCTCGCTGACGCCGGGCACGCTGAGCCTCGAACTCTCCGACGACCGGAAGACCCTGTACGTCCACGCGATGTTCATCGACGACGTCGAGGCTGTGCGCGCCGAGATCAAGAACCACCTCGAGCAGCGGATCCTGAAGGTGTTCCGATGACGAGCGACTTCTTCCACGGGGCCATCGTCGTCGCCGTCGTGCTGCAGATCGCCGGGATGGTGCTCGCATTCGTCCGGCTGGCGATCGGGCCGAGCGGCGCCGACCGCGTCGTCGCGCTGGATATGCTCGCGATCCTGATGGTCGGCTTCGCGGCGCTGTTCGCGATGGAGAGCGGCGAGCCGAGCTTTCTCGACATCGCCATCGCGCTAGCGCTGGTGTCGTTCCTCGGCACCGTGGCGCTGGCGCGCTACGTGGTGTCGCAGGCGCGGCGAGAGGAAGCAGAGCAACGGACGCAGACCGGCGCCGATGACGACGACGCGGAGGGCCGGGGATGAGCGACGTCCTCGCCGGCATCCTCGCGGTCACCGGCAGCTTCTTCACGTTCGCCGCCGCCGTCGGCGTGCTGCGCATGCCCGACGTCTACATCCGCATGCACGCCTCGACGAAGGCCGGCACGCTCGGCAGCGGCCTCATCCTGCTGGCGGTCGCCGTGCACTTCAGCGAGTTCGGCGCCGGCACCCGCGCGCTCGCGGCGATCGCGTTCCTGCTGTTCACGGCGCCGGTCTCGGCCCACATGATCGCCAAGGCAGCGTACCGGACGGGCGTGCAGCTCTGGTCGCACAGCGTCGTCGACGACCTCGCCGACGCGGATCGGGCCGAGGACGAGCCCGAGGGCGAAGGGCCACCACAGCCCTGACGGACGATTGACCTGTAATTGATGAACTAAAAACCTCTATTTCATTCGATTTGTCTGGATTGACCCGGGCATTGTCCCGGGTCTATGCTGTTCGGCGTGCAGATCCCCCTCGAACGCCACCCGGACGGCCACGACGGCAAGTCCGCGCCGGTGTACCAGCAGATCGCCTCGTGGTTCCGCGCCGAGATCGAGGCCGGCCGGCTCGGCGCGGGCGACCGGCTGCCGACGATCCGCGAGCTGGCCCGCGCGCTCGCGGTGAACCGCGAAACGGTGGCGCTCGCGTACGACACGCTCGCGCGCGAGGGCGCCACCGAGTCCACTGTTGGACGCGGCACCTTCGTTCGTCGCACGCCGTCTGCGGAGCCGCCGCCGCCGTTCGATCCGGTGCTCTCGCCGATCGTCGAGCGGCTGCTCGACTTCGACCGCGCGCGCGTCCTCTATGCCGCGCCGGCCGGCACCGTCCCGCTGCACTCGCTGGTGCCGGATCCGTCGCTCTATCCCGCCGATGAGTTCCGCCGCGCCATCGCTCGCGTGCTCTCGCGCGATGGCGCCGAACTGCTCCGCTACGGGCTGCCGCAGGGCCACCCCGGCCTGCGCGAGGTGCTGGCGACGCGGCTGCGCGAGACCGGCGTCCGCTGCAGCGCCGAGGAGATCACCGTCACACAGGGCGCGAGCGAGGGCATCGCGCTGGCGCTGCGGCTGTTCGCGGCGCCCGGCGACGTCGTCGCCGTCGAGGAGCCGACGTACCACAACGTGTTGTCGGCGCTCGCAGCGCTCGGGCTGCGAGCGGCACCGGTGTCGTTCCGCGACGGCGCGCCCGATCTCGCTGCGCTCGAGCGCACGCTCGAACGACCCGAGGTGAAGCTGTTCTACACGATGCCGACGTTCCACAACCCGCTCGGCATCAGCACCAACCTGGCCCACCGGCGCGCGCTGCTGTCGGTCGCGGCGGGCGCGAGCAAACCCGTCGTCGAAGACGCCTACGAGATGGACCTGCGCTACGCCGGAAGACCGGTGCCGTCGCTGGCCGCCCTCGACGAGCGCGGCCTCGTGGTCCAGTTGTTCTCGTTCTCGAAGTCGCTGTTCCCGGGTGCGCGCGTCGGATCGATCGCGGCGCGTGGGCGCACGCTGGAGGCGCTGCTCGCGCTCAAGCACGCCAGCGACCTCGGCGGCGCGCTCGTGCTGCAAGCGGCGCTGGCCGAGTTCGTCGCCAGTGGCTGCTACGACCGGCACCTGGCGCGGGTGCGGCGCACCCTGCGCGGCCGGCGGGACGCGCTGCTCGAGGCGCTGGCGAAAGAGATGCCGGACGGCGTCACCTGGACGCAGCCCGAGGGCGGCTTGCAGGTGTGGGTGGAAGTGCCCGAGCGCATCGACACCGCGGAGCTACTGGCGGAGGCCGTACGCGGCGGCGTGCTGTTCGCCCCGGGGTTCCAGTTCCGCTGCGACCGGCGGCCGTCGAACGGCTTGCGCCTGTCGATCGCACTGGCCGGCGAGGACGAAATCCGGCGCGGCATCGCCGTGCTGGGCCAGACCCTGCGCGAACGTCTCACCCGGGAGCCACGGCGGCCGGCGGGTGACGACGCCCTGGTCTGAGAATTGCGCCGCCCGCGGGCGGCGAGGAGGAGCAGAGATGACCGAACGGAACGACGGCAACGGAAGCGGCACGATCGCGCGCACCGGCGCGGAGAGTTTCGCGCTGAAGGTGGGCCTTGCCGAGATGCTGAAGGGCGGCGTGATCATGGACGTCACGACGCCGGAGCAGGCGCGCATCGCCGAGGACGCCGGCGCGACGGCCGTCATGGCGCTCGAGCGCGTACCGGCCGACATCCGCAAGGAAGGCGGTGTCGCGCGCATGGCGTCGATCGAGGTGATCGAGGCGATCCAGCGCACCGTCTCGATCCCGGTGATGGCGAAGGTCCGGATCGGGCACCTGTCCGAGGCCCGCGTGCTCGAATCGCTCGGCGTCGACTTCATCGACGAGAGCGAGGTGCTGACGCCGGCCGACGAGGAGCACCACGTCTGGAAGCACGACTTCAAGTCGCCGTTCGTGTGCGGCGCGCGCAACCTCGGCGAGGCCCTGCGCCGGATCGGCGAGGGCGCGGCGA
>CAYOHN010000315.1:0-4626 GCA_964403735.1 uncultured Spirochaetales bacterium
ATTCCCGGGCGCCAGTCGAGCGCGGAGCTGAGCTGATAGTCCGGCGTCCGGACCGTGACGAGGTTCACCTCCGGGCGCAGGTTGCGCGTGAGGTCCCACTCGAACGCGCGCGCCAGCGCCGGCAGCAGCCGCCACTGGCGCAGGCGGCGCAGCAGGCCGCGCTGCGTGCGGAACGGGGCGAAGAAGCTGTTGTCCCACCAGCGGAAGCGATCGAGCAGGCGCACGAAGCCGTCGATCGTGCGCGGATGGAGATAGGCCTCGAGCGACAGCAGCTCGAAGGCGTCCTCGTCGCGCGCGGGATCGAGGTCCCAGCGCGCGAGCTCGTCCATCCGGATGCCCATCCGCTGGCGCACGATCGTCTGGTCGCGGCCGACGTCGGCCGCGAGCACCGCCGGGGCCCGGTAGCGCGGCGAGATCGCCAGACACGGCGCGCTCATGTTCTCGATCCGTGCGAACGCGCCGACGCCGAACAGCAGCTTCGCGGTGTCGGTGGTGCTCTCCTCGGCCGCCCACTTCTTGCCGCGCTCGTAGCAGCGGCCGTGCGTCGCGGCGAAGACGCCGCGGAATTGGTGGATCGCGAGGTCGAGCAGCAGGAGATCGGCGACCATCGCCGCACGCGTGCGCAGCGCGGGATCGGATGCGAAGTCGACGAGCGCGAGCACGGCGACGAGGTCCTCGTCGTAGTAGAAGTTCGAGAGCCACTCGCTGAAGCCGGTCCGGAAGCGCATCGCGAGCCAGCGATCGATGCGGCGACGGGCGAGCGCCGCCTGCTCTCGGCCGCTCCGTCCCGATGCGGAGAACACGGCGTCCGGGTGCCGCTCGCCGGCCAGCAGCGCCGCCGTCGCGAACAGGATCTGGTGGTTCTCGGTCCACGTGCACAGCGAGTCGGGCCGGCCGTCGGCGAGTTCGTCGGGGCCATACTTGAAGGCGAGCAGGCTCTGCTCCGCACGCGCGAGCAGCGCCGGCGGCACGCGCGGATCGGCGCCGAAGTGGAGCAGCAGCCGCAGCACGCCGTGCACCACGAAGTCTGCGCAGTCGAGGCGCGCATCGACGTAGTCGAGCGCGGCCTCGAAGACGCCGACGTGCACGGGGCCTCCAGCCGCGAGCCGCGCGACTTCGTGGAACACGGCGGCGAGGTGCGCGGGCGGCGGTGTTGCGCGCACGTGGGCGAGAAACGCGGCGCGGCGCGCGTCGGGGTCGCCGGGAACGGGAGTCTCCGCGTGCGGATCGACGGGACCCGCGGCCGGGATCCCGGCCGGCGGCGGACCGGTCGGGGGCAGCTCATAAGCCACGACCGGATGGCCGAGCGGATCGGCCGCCGGGCTCACGATGTCGCTCCGAACGCGAAGCCCGTGCCGTCCGGCGAGCTTCGCGCAAATCGAACCGGGCCCGTGAGCCGCCCGCCGGCGAACGCGACGTCCAGCGAATCGGGTGCGACGAGCTGCACGAAGAAGCGCTCGCCGTCGGCGCAGTCGATCCAGACGCAGCGCCACTCGACCGTCACGGTGGCGATGGTGCTGCGCAGCGCCTCGACGTCGAAGTCGTCGTCGCGGGTCAGCACGTGGAGCGCGACGAAGACCCGTTCGGCCCCGGTCGGACCGTTGGAGACCAACACCGGGGCCGCTGCGTCCCGGCCGAACGCGTTCTGCGCGACGAACACGTCAGCGTGGGACGATCCAAACCCGTGCAGCGCGATCGATGCCGAGACCAGGCCGTCGCGACGCCGGACGAGGGTCCAGCCCGGCCCGTGCTCGACGACCGGGCGGGCGCCGTCGTCGGCGACGGCGAAACCGCCGTCGTGCAGCCAGCGCGCTCCGAAGCTGGCCGCGTGGTGCACGCGGAGTTCGGCCGCGCCGCGCGCGATCGAGACGGTCTCCACGCGTTCGAGCCACACCGGAAACGCGTGCCCCTGGACGACGGCCAGCTCGCCCGGGTAGAAGCACGACGTCGCGAAGCGGTCGACCGCGGCGATCGGATGGATCCGCGCGCGCCGCGAGCGCGCGCCGTCGGCGCCGACCAGCGCCACCTGGGCGTCGGCGTCGCGGCGATCCGCATCCGCGCCCAGCGAGGGTCCCGTTGCCGTCGAGTAGGCGAGCTTGCGGTAGTGCGGATCGTCGGGGAGTGGATCCGTCTCGCCGGCCGTCGCCCACGGAAACCGCGGACAGTGGTCACTGCCGTGGTTGTACACGCGCACCAGGCCGTCGCTTCGCGTGCCGACGACCAGCCAGCGGGGCTCCGCGAGCACGCGCGCGAAGTCGCCGCGCTCGACCGGCAGCGGCTCCTCGCGCGCGGTCCACACCGGGTGCGTCGGCGGCAACAGCAAGCCGAGGAATCCCTTGCTCGCCCAGTACGGCGACGCGGGGCCGGAGTACGGCTGAGCCATCGGCAGGAATTCGTCGTACCAGCCGAGTGTCAGTACGCCATCCCGAACGGCGCCACGCGCCAGAAAGTGGTGCAGCGCACCGCTGGCCAAACGGCGCGTGGCGCCGGGCGCCAGCGGCGTCGCATCTGCGAGCGCCCCGGCCCACGGCGCGGCGGCCGCGGCGAAGCGATACACCAGCGAGCGTCCCTGGTGCAATGGCGCACCGTCGGCGCCGAACAGGTGCGCGAAGTCCTCGAGGAACCGCCGCGTGCGCGCGAAGAAGCGCGCGCAGCGCGCAGGATCGCGGGCCGCGCCGCCGATCCGCGCCCACAGCACCGGGTACAGGTGCATCGCCCAGCCGACGTAGTGATCGTAGTTGCGCCCGGGACCATCGCTGTACCAGCCGTCGGGGCGGGCCATCGACTCGATCAGGTCGAGGTCGTTCGAGAGTTCGTCCGGCCGATGCGGCGCGCCGACCGAGGCGAGGAACTCGTTGACGACCACGCGGAAGAGCAGCCAGTTGTTCGGCGCGTGCGGCTTCCCGAGGCTGCCGCTGAGCCAGTCGACGGCGCGTTGGCGCACGCCGTCGGGCAGCGTGTCCCACAGCCAAGGCCGGGTCTCGTGCAGCGCAATGGCGATCGACGCCGCCTCCACCATCGGCTGCGACAGCGGCGCGATCGCCGGCCAGGATTCCGCGTGCCCGGTCTCGGTGCCGGCGGCGAGGCCCTCGGCATACCGCGATGCCAGGTTCCCCGGCGCATCGCCCCCGGCGCCGGCCAGCCGGAACGCGGCGAGCAGGAAGCTGCGCGCGTAGCCCTCGAGACCGTCGGAAACCCGGCCGTGCATGCTCGGCCGCCTACCCGGAAGATGCAGCAGCGCGCGCCGGGGCGTCGCGAAGCGCTGCACGCCGGCGAGCAGCGCATCGGCGATGCCTTTCCAGTGCGACCGCACGAGGCCCGTGTAGGGTGATCGCTCCCGGTCCTCGGGCGATAGGTCGGGCGGCCAGGGGAGCGGCCCTTCGACGGGCGTGCCGAGCAGCGGCGGCGTGCGCAGCGCAGTCCTCCTTCCGCGTCCTCGACCCGGAGGATTCGGGAATCCTCCGGGTTCAGCGGTCGATCGGCGAGCTGCTAGCGTACCGCGCCGCAGGAGGGATGGATGCTCGCGCAGTCGACGCCGCCGACGGTGGTGCTCGCGATGGCGCCGGTGCTGACGCCGGAGCTGTTCTCGCCCGCATTGCGCGCGCGGCTCGCCGAGTTCGGCAGCGTGCTCGATCCCGAGCCCCTCACGCGCTTCGACGACGAGCGCGCTGCGCGGCTGCTCCCGCAGGCCGACGTGCTGCTGACGGGCTGGGGCTGTCCGCGCATCGACGCCGCGGTGCTGGATCGCGCGCCGCGCCTGCGCGCGATCCTGCATGCCGCCGGCACCGTGAAGGGACACATCGACGAAGCGGCCTGGGAGCGCGGCATCCGGGTGTGCTCGGCGGCGGCCGCCAACGCGGTCCCGGTGGCGGAGTACACCGTCGCGACGATCCTGCTGGCGGGCAAGCGCGCGTTCCGGCTGCAGCGCCGCTACCGCGAGCTGCGCGGCTTCCGGCTGTGGAGCCACGAGGTTCCGGCGATCGGCAACCTCGGCCGGATCGTGGGCATCGTCGGCGCGTCGCGGATCGGACGGCTGGTGCTCGAGCGGCTGCAGCCGTTCGACCTCCGGCTCCTCGTCACGGATCCCACCGTCGATGCCGCTGGCGCGCACGCGTTGGGCGCCGAGTGGGTGCCGCTCGACGAGCTGTTACAGCGCGCCGACATCGTGAGCCTGCACGCGCCGCTGCTGCCGACGACGCGCGGCATGATCGATCGCCGACGGCTCGGCCTGCTGCGCGACGGCGCCGTGCTGATCAACACCGCGCGGGGCGGCCTCGTCGACGGCGACGCGCTGACGGAGGTCCTCGTCAGCGGGCGGATCGATGCCGTCATCGACACCACCGAGCCGGAGATCCTGCCGGCCGACTCGCCGCTCTACGAGCTGCCGAACGTATTCCTGACTCCGCACATCGCCGGCGCGATGGGCGTCGAGACCCAGCGCCTCGCCGCGCTGGCGATCGAGGAGCTGGAGCGGTTCGCGCACGATGCACCGCTCCAACACGAAGTCCACCGCGAAGATCTGGCGAGGATCGCATGACCGGCAACGACCGCGTCCGGCTCGGCCTGTGTTCGATCTCGGCGCTCGACCGCCCGCTCGACGCGGCCGCCGCGCTGGCCGCCGCTCAC
>CAYOHN010000316.1:0-4589 GCA_964403735.1 uncultured Spirochaetales bacterium
GGGCGTCCCGCCCGCCCCGGGGTAACAGGAGGCAGGAGACAGGAGACCTGAGGCCGGTTTGCTTCGGCGACGACCAGCGCAAGGTGTGTTGCGCCCACGTCCTGGCGCGGCGCGGCGATCTCCGTGGCAGGATCCGGCTCGGACTCGGGGTTGGACACGCGGACTCCTCGGGCCTCAGGGCTCCGGCGGCGCCGTCACTGCGCGCGCGGCGAGTTTCTGCAGGGTAGGGTGCATCATCAAAGACATCACGTCGCCGCGCTCCAGAGCGGCGGCGATCTGGGGATCTTCCGCGAGCTGCAGCAGCTCGGGATCCGAGCGCAGCCGCGCGATGCTTGGCCCCGCCTGGGTCATCGCGTGTTCCAGCGCGGCGCGGAAGCGGCCGGGATCGCGGGCTTCGGCCGGATCGATGACGCCGGCAGCGCCCAGTGCTTCGCGGAACGCGACGTCCTCGGTCAGACGGCGGAGACTCGGCCGGGCCAGTGCCAGCTGCACGCGATGCGCCTCGACGTCGCTCCAGAATGCCGTGTCTTCGAGGAGCGCCGGGAGCTGCGGGTGTTCCGCGATGTTGCGCAGCGCGCCGAGCGTTTCGGCCGGCCGGGTCAGGACGCGGACCGCGACCGCTTCGCCGCGGGTACCGGAGGGAAGCGCCGCCTCCATGCCGGTCTCGATCGCAGCACGGGTCGCGACACGGAGCGGAGTCTCTTGCCGAGGTTCCGATGCCACCGACGAATCGGTGGCGAGCACCCGCGCGGCATCGAGCCAGAGTGCGAGCAGCCCGAGCATGAGCACCGCCAGCCCCCCGCGCGCCAGTCCGAAGAGAGCGCCTCCGAGGCGGTCGACGAACGAGCGCGGCGCGTCGCCGCGACGGGCGTCCGCGGCGCGGCGCCAAGTGCCGATGCCCAGACCGATCGCGATCGCGACCCCGAGGAAGGCAGCGGTCCCGGCAGCGACGCTGCCGAGTGGCGCCGGCACGGCGAGCGCTTGTGCGGTCGCCGGTCCGAGCCGGATCGCCGCCAGGATCGCCGCCGCATAGCCGCCGATCAGTGCGAGCAGCGCACCGGCGCTCCCGATCGCGCCGCGGCGCGCACCGAGCGCGGAGAACAGGCCGAGCAGGCCGAGGGCAAGGGCGTCGAACAGCACGAGACTCCTATCGGCTGGGGTGGGCTCGCCCTGAGCGGGGTTGGCGCCGAGGGCGCGCGGCACTCGGCCACCAAAAGGGACTGCTAGCATCCTGACCGCTGGTTTGCGGGATCGGGGGCTTCATTCGGCTTGCCCCTCGAAACCGAGGACCCGAGGAGATGCAATGGGATTCCACCACGTCGCGCTCGCCACCCGCGACTTGCAGGCCACCCACCGCTTCTACACCGACACGATGGGTTTCGAGCTCGCGAAAGTCGTCGCGGCGAAGTCGCCCGAAGGGGGCTGGGCGAAGCACGTCTTCTACCGCACGCCGGGCGGCGACATGTTCGCGTTCTGGGAACTCCACGAGATGGAGCTGCGGGAGGAGTGGTCGCCGGCGATCTCGACCGGCATGGGACTCCCGGCCTGGGTGAATCACATCGCGTTTCGCGCCGGCGATCTCGCGGAGGTCGAGCGCCGCAAAGGCAAGTGGCTCGCGGCCGGCTACGACGTGATGGAAGTCGATCACGGCTGGTGCGTCTCCGTCTACGCCGTCGATCCGAACGGGATCCTCGTCGAGTGGTGCACGGATACCCGGCCGCTCGGCCGCGAGGACCGCGAGGAGGCGGAACGCCTGCTCGCCGACCCGCATCCGCCGCTCGAGGCCGCCGGGCACACCGTGTTTCACAAGGCGCCCAGCCGCTGAACCGACGCCTCGTGCCGGGTTCATTCAGCCCGCGGCGAAGAGCGTATCGATCGCGTCGACGATCTCTCCCGGCAGCCGGACGCCGGACGCACGAATCGTCTCCGCCAGCTGCTCCGGGCGCGTGGCTCCGACGATGACGCTGGAGACGTGCTCGTGGCGAAGGCACCACGCGAGGGCCATCTGCGCCATCGTCAGACCGAGGTCGGCCGCCAGCGGCCGGAGACGTTCGACGCGGGCGAGCGTGTCGTCGGTGAGGAAGGCTTCCATGAAGCGGGACTGGAACGGGTCGGCGGCGCGCGTCCCGCTGGGTCGCTCGCCGAGCTGGTACTTTCCCGTCAGTACGCCCTGCGCCAGGGGACTCCACACGATCTGCCCGATGCCCTCGCGCGCACACAAGGGCAGCACGCGGCGCTCGATTCCGCGCCGTAGGATCGAGTACTGCGGCTGGCTCGAGACCGGGCGGTAGGCACCGCAGCGGTCCGCGCAGTGGATGGCCTCGGCAATCTGCCGGTCGTCCCACTCCGAAACGCCCCAATACAGCACCTTGCCCTGCCGGATCAGGTCCTCGTAGGCGCGCACGGTCTCTTCGATCGGCACCGTCTCATCCGCCCGGTGACACTGATGCAGGTCGATGTACTCGGTTCCGAGCCGGCGCAGCGAGGCATGGACGCTCTCGAACAGGTGTTTCCGCGAGAGCCCGCGATCGTTCGGGTTCTCCGACATCGGGAAGAACGCCTTGGTGGCGATCACGAGCTGATGCCGCGGGATCCCGTCGAGGGCGCTGCGCAGCGCTTCCTCGGCGGCGCCGGTTGCGTACACGTCGGCGGTGTCGAACGTCTGGATGCCGGCGTCGAGCGCGGCGCGGACGATCGCCTTCGTCGCCGGGACGTCGACCGTCGCGCCGAACGTGAGCCACGATCCGAGTGAGACTTCGCTGACGCGCAGGCCGCTGCGTCCGAGCTGTCGATACTCCATCGCGGCGGAGCATAACGAAGCGCGTGGGCCCGAGGGTCGCCTAGACTCCGTCGCCATGCTCCGACTTGCCGCTGCGACCGATCCGGCCTGGACGACGCGAGTGCTGGACCACCTGGACGAGCTGCTGCTCGACCACGCGCATCTCGAGAAGAAGGCGGCCGGGACGGCGGTGACGCTGCTGTTCCGCTACCCCGAACGGCGCGTCCTGCAGGAGCCGCTGGCGCGGCTCGCGCGCGAAGAATTGGTGCACTTCGAACAGGTGCTGGCGCAGCTCGATCGCCGGGGCGTGGCGTTCCGGCCGCTGCGGCCGGGGCCGTACGCGGGACGTCTGCACGCGGCCGTCCGGGACTCGGAGCCCGAGCGCCTGCTCGACACGCTGCTGGTGGCGGCACTGATCGAGGCGCGCAGCTGCGAGCGTCTCGGGTTGCTGGCAGTCGCGCTGCCCGACGTCGACACCACGCTGGCCGCGCTCTATCGCGGATTGCTGGAGGCCGAGGCGCGACATCATGGAGAGTATGTTCGTCTGGCGCTGGCGCTGTTTCCGGAGCCAGAAGTCCGGCGGCGGCTCGAAGTGCTGGCTCGACACGAGGCGGAGGCGCTCGCCGCGGGCGCGCCAACACCGCGAGTGCACGGCTGAGAAGGCCAAGGGGCGCGGCAGGAAACGGCAGAGGAGGCAGGAGTGACGACGAAGCGCGTCCCGGTCCGGGGCATCGAACTCGAGGTCGAGGAACACGGCGCGGGAGACCGCGCGCTCGTACTCGTGCACGGATTCACCGGCTCGCGGCGCGACTTCGCGCCGCGCATGTCGGCGCTGGCGGCGCTCGGTCGCACCGTCGCCGTGGATCTGCGCGGGCACGGCGGATCCACACGCACCGGCGAGGCGGACGACTATACGCTCGACCACCTCGCCGAGGACCTCGCGGCCTTCCTCGAAGCCGCCGATCTCGAGGGCTGCGATCTGCTCGGCCACTCGATGGGCGGCATGGCCGTCCTGCGTTTGGCGCTGGCAGCGCCGGATCGCGTCGGCTCGCTGATCCTGATGGACACCTCGGCGGGTCCGCCCGCGCTGCCCGCCGCCATGTTCGAGCTGGCGAAGCAGGTGGTCGCATCGGCCGGTCTGGAGAAGCTCGTGGAGCTGATGCGTGCGCGCGGTCCCGAGGATCCGAACCGGAGCGAGGCCGATCGTCGCCTCGAGGCCGAGTGGGGCGAGGCGTACTGGAGCGATTGGCGTTTGCCGAACTTTCGGGCGATGGATCCCGTCGCGTACGGCGCGTTCGGTGACGCGATCTTCGCGCAGGCGTCGCTGGCACACCGGCTCGCCGAGATCGCCGTTCCGACGCTGGTGCTGGTCGGCGAGGAAGACAACGGATTCCTGCCGGCCGCCGACGAACTCGCCCGGGGCATTCCGGGCGCCCGGCGGTTCGACGTTCCGCGCGCGGCGCACCAGCCGCAGCTCGAGAACCCCGCGGCCTGGCTCGAGGCGATCGCCGCCCACCTCGCTCGGGTCCGGGACGAGCCACCACGGCCGGCCAGTCGCTGAACGGGCGGAACGCTGAACGAGCGGTGAGCTCCGGGTTCGCGCCCGGACACCGTCCCGAGGAGACCCCATGACTTACGCCGCACGCTTCCAGACCGACGCGCTGATGCAGAGCGTGTTCCAGGATCACTACAGCCTCGACGCCGAGAAGCTCGAGAGCCTGTACAGCAAGTCGAAGCGACACCAATGGAATGCGGAGCTCGACGTCGACTGGACCGGCTACGACGCCGAGAGCGATGTGCTCGAACGCTC
>CAYOHN010000317.1:0-4557 GCA_964403735.1 uncultured Spirochaetales bacterium
GACCGTCGGCAGACGCCCCCAGTGGTCGAAGTGGCGTCGGTCGATGGTTCCTCGCGCGCCGAGCTTTCGACAGAACTCCGCCTTCTCAGCGCTCGAGACGACCGCAATCGGGACGCCACCGAACTCGCGCGCGATCTGGATCGCCGCCGAGCCGAGGCCGCCGGCGCCCCCCCAGATCAGAATCGGGTCGCCGGGGCGGACCACGTGAGGCGTCCAGTTGCGCAGCTGCCGATAGGCGGTCGCGAAGCTGACGAACACGCAGGCGGCCTGCTCGAAGGTCAGGTTCTCCGGCTTGCGGAAGCACTGGAACTCCTCGACTACCGAGAACTGCGCGAAGGATCCGAAGTTGTCCTCGTAGCCCCACACCGTCGTCGTCGTCGATGCGATCGGGTCGAGTCCCATCCGGATGTCGGCGGCGTGCTCGTCCCACCGGCACGGGGACACCATGACCGGATCGCCGACGGAGAAGCCCTGCACCTCGGAGCCGACCGCCCAGACGACCCCCGCGCCCTCCGATCCACCGACGTGGAAATCCTCCTTCTGTCCTCGCTTGCGGCGCGCGGCGATCATGTCGACCGGCTTGGCCAGCGCGGTCCACACGCCGTTGTAGTTGATCCCGGCGGCCATCACGTGCACGAGCACCTGCCGCGGACCCAGCGGAGGCACGTCGATGACCTCCACGGCATAGGCCTTGCTGGGCTCGCCGTAGCGGTCGGGCCGGATCAGCGCCGCGTACATGCGCGGCGGAACGAAGCCGAGCGGCGGCAGCTCGCCGATCTCATAGAGGTCCTTCTTCTCGCTCATCGCGTTTTCCTCACGGCGCCCGGGGGCGCATCGACACCGGGTAGACTCATCCCAGTGAGAATCCATCCCTCGCGCCGCACCAGGCGACCGGTCAGCGCACCCCGGACCGGAAGGGCGCACGAGACGTCGTCCGGAAGCGACGCGGCGAACCGTCCTTCGGGTTGCAGCAGGATCTCCGCCTCCTGAAAGCCGATGAAACGCTGCGCGTGCGGATGCACGCACTTGTAGAGCGCTTCCTTGGCGCTGAACAGCAGGCGGACGGTTCGGCCCCGGGTGTTCTCGTCAGATCCGTCCAGGCGCGCGATCTCCGTCGGTGTGCAGATCCGCGACCAGAGCCCCGATTCGATCGGAACGTCGGGTTCGATGTCGATGCCGACGCCCGCATGATCGCGGCCGTGCGCGACGGCTACGGCGACGCGCTCGTCGCAGTGGGAGATCGAGCCGACGATGCCGACCGGCCAGATCGGCGCACGATTCGCCTCGCGCCCGAGCGGCCCCGGCGCCGCGCCTAGTTGCGCGAGCAGGGCGTGGGCCAGGCAGCGGGCACTCGCAAACTCGCGGCGCCGCTTGGGCGCCGCAGACGCCACGAGCAGCCGCTCCTCCGCGAACAGGTGGGCCTCGTCGGCGGGATCGACGCGGGCACTCGCAGCGAGAACCGACGGCGGGAACAGCCCCGTCGTCAGGTTCGGCTCGACCGGCGTGGACGCCGCGGTCCGGGTCACTCGTCGCCGTCCTCTGGCTTGCGGCGCTGCGCGTCCTCGATCGCCGTCCGGACGCGCGAGGCCAGTACGCGCACGCTCGGCTCGAGCACCATGCTGTCGTGATTGCCGGGGACGACCTGCACCTCGACGCCTCCGGCGGCCCAGGGTTGCCACCAGTTGTGGTGGTCGATCAGGTCCCGTTCGCTGTTGGCCATGCGCCCACCGCCGAGATCGTGCGCCGTGTCGAGCGGCGGCCGGAACAGCAGGATCTTGCCCGGATAGACGCGCATCTGGTAGTGCTCGAGCGCTTCGCGGAAGGCGATCTCGATCTGCTCGGAACGGAACTCCGCGGGCGTCGTCAACTCGGCGTAGTGCCGCTGATGGCGTCGCCGGCGCTTCTCCAGCTCCCAGCGCACCCGGCGCTCCGCCCACAGCCACAGATAGCTCGGTCCCTGTCGGCGCAATCGTTGCCACTGGATGATCGCGCGGTCCCGGCGGGTTGGCGGAGGCCACGCCGGGGGCGGCGGAATCGCGTCGAGCATGATCAGCGCGCCCATCTCCTCGCCGCTGGCGAGCAGTTGATGCGCCATCTCGAAGGCGGTGATCCCGCCGCCGGAGAAGCCGCCGATCAAGTAGGGACCTTCCGGCTGGACGGCGCGCACCTCACGCAGATAGTCCTCGGCCATCTCTTCGAAGCGCCGGTGCGGCTCGTCTTCGCCGTACAGACCCTTCGCCTGGAGCGCATAGATCGGCTGGTCCTGACCGAGGTGGGCCGCGAGGTGTCGCAGGTTGAGGACATTGCCGAACATGCCGGCGATCAGGAAGAACGGAAGCTTGCGCGTCTCGCCGACCTGGTTCATCGGCACCAGGAAGCGACGGCTCGGAATCCGCTCACTCGCCAGCGGGGCGGGCCCGTCTGCGTCGATGGGTCCGATCTCTTCGCGGAGTCGATCGGCACAACGGGCGATGGTCGGCGCATCGAACAGCACCGAGATCGGCCACTCGACGCCCCATTCCTTCTTGAACTTCGCGAAGAGCCGCACGGCGATCAGCGAGTGACCCCCGAGTTCGAAGAAGTCGTCGTGGATCCCGACCTTGTCGACACCGAGCAGCTCCTCCCAGAAACCGACGAGCGTCGTCTCGATCTCGTCGCGCGGGCCCTCGTAGCTGCTCTCGAGTTCGGGTCGCTCGAACTTGACGGAGGGAGACTCGATCTCGCGCGCACAGGCTCGCTCGAGGCGCTCACGCCAGCGCTCGACTTCGATCGAGCTGAGGACGAGCGCTCCGCCCGCCGGCACCGCGAGAGCTCGCTCGAGCGCCTCGGTGCCTTCCTCCACGCGGATGCCGGCCTCGTAGGTCTCGAGGAAGAGCTGCTCGGCGGCGCTCGGCGCATGGCGCGGGCCGGCGCCGCTGCCCACGCGTACCGACTGCTCGGCCGCTCCAAACGCGGCGGCTGGATCGAGCCTGCGCATCTGGTATTCCTCGATCTCGACCAGCACGTCTCCGCTTTCGTCGGTGATCGTGACGTCGAAGCTGGCCACCTCGCGATCGATCCGGTTGTCGGGCCGGCTGCGCACGTGAGATACGAGCGTAGGCGTGAGCGCGGCATGGACGCGGAGCACGCGATAGCCGAGCGGAACGTATAGAGCCTTCCCCGGTGCCCATCCCTCGATCAGCGGCAGCGCGAAGCCGGTCGCGACGTCGAGCAGTGCCGGATGCAGCGCCTGCTCGCGCACGTCGTCGGCGAAGCGCTCGTCGAGCGCCAGCAGCGCCACCGCCTCCCCGTTGCCGAAGCCAACACTGCGAAGAGTCGACCAGCGCGGGCCGAAGGCGAGCTGTTCCTCCTGGGGAGTAGCGAGTGCACCGCCCGTCGGTGCCGTGCGCTGCTCGCGCCGGCAGCGCGCCGTGAGTACGCTGACATCGATCGGCTCGGGGGGGCTCGTGCGCAGCGCCGCCAGCGTGGCCCGCGCGTGCAGCTCCCCACTCGTCTCACCACTGCGCAGCTCGAAGCTCCAAGCGTCACCGTCGCGTTCGAGCGTGACCTCGACCGGGCGTGCTTCGTCATCGGGTACCACGAGCGGGGCCAGGAAGGCGACGTCGCGCAGCTCGAACGAGTCCTTGCCCGACGCGTCGCGCAGCGCGGCCCGTGCGAGCTCGAGCGTGCCGGTGCCGGGCAGGATCGCCAGCCGCTCCCGGCTCCGGTGATCGTCGAGCACCCACAGCGCGGGCGCTCGCCAGCGGTTCTTCCAGCGCCAGCGCGTGGCGCTCTCCTCGACGCATTCCCCGAGCAGGGGGTGGCCGGAGAGTCTGCTGCCCTGCTCCTCGGGCGGTTCACCGCGCAGTCGGCGCGCGAGTGCTTTCGCCTCGCCGACTTCGTTCCACACGCCCCAGCCGAGCGCGACCGTGAAGGCTCCGCGGTGGCTTCGCTGCCGCGCAAAGGCATTGAGGAATGCGTTGGCAGCGACGTAGTCGACCTGCCCCGGCGGACCCAGCAGCGCGCTGGTCGAGGAGAAGAGCGCCAGGAAGTCGAGGGGCTCGTCTTCGAGCAGTCGCGCGAGCACCAGCGTGCCGTGCAGTTTGGTGGTGAAGACCCGCTCCGCTGCCTCCTGCGACTTGGCCTGGAGGACGCCGTCCTCGATGCCGCCGGCGGCGTGGATCACGCCGTGCAGGCCGCCGAAGCGCTCCTTGGCCTCGAGTACGATCTCCCGCATGCGCTCGATGTCCGCAACATCCGCCGCCACTGCCCAGGCGTCGCCGCCGGCCGCGCGGATCGCGCGGATCGCGCGGATTTGCTGGCTCGTGCGGTCGCCTTCTCCGTGACCCGCGAGCCACGCATCCCAGGTTTCCTCGGGCGGCAGTCCGCTGCGGCCCAGCAGCACCAGCCGGGCGCGGTGGCGCAGCGCGAGCTGCTCGGCGAGAGCGAAGCCGATCCCGCCGAGACCGCCGGTGACGAGGTACACCCCGCTTTCTCGGAGGCGCGGCGCCGCGCCGTCAGCCGGAGCGGCGGCTGGCACGAGCGCCTCTTCGAAGCGCGTGCCGTCGCGAAAGGCCA
>CAYOHN010000318.1:0-222 GCA_964403735.1 uncultured Spirochaetales bacterium
CGGGCTGTGCCGTCGGGGGAGTCGCCTCGGCGGGCTCCTCGAACTCGCGCGCCGTCGCGCGCGCGAAGATCTCTTCGAGGCTCGCGCCGCCGGCCTTCAGCTCGGCAAGCGGCTGATCGATGACCTTGCGCCCGCGGTTCAGGATCAACACGCGCCGGCAGATGGCTTCGACCTCCGGCAGGATGTGCGTCGACAGGATCACCGTGCGCGCCTCGTCGCCTT
>CAYOHN010000318.1:232-4554 GCA_964403735.1 uncultured Spirochaetales bacterium
CTGGCGGATCTCCCGGATCTGGATCGGATCGAGGCCCACGGTGGGCTCGTCGAGAATCAGCACCGAGGGATCGTGGACGATCGCCTGCGCCAACCCGACGCGCTGGCGGTAGCCCTTCGACAGCGCGCCGATCACGCGCCGGCGAACGTCGGCGAGACCGCAGCGTTCGAGCGCGCGATCCACGGCCGAGCGGCGCTGCGCGCGCGGCACGTCCTTGATCTTCGCGACGTACGTCAGATAGCCCTCGACGCTCATCTCGGGATAGAGCGGCGGTGTCTCCGGCAGGTACCCGACGGCGCGGCGCGCCGCGAGCGGATCCTCGAAGATGTCGTGGCCGGCGATCGTCGCGCTGCCGTCGGTCGGCGGGAGAAAACCCGTCAGCATGCGCATCGTCGTGGTCTTGCCGGCACCATTGGGGCCGAGAAACCCCACCACTTCGCCCGGCTGGACCGAGAAAGTGACGTCGTCGACGGCGATCAGCTCGCCGTAGCGCTTGGAGAGGCCGCTCGCTTCGATCATCGCGCGGCGCCCGCCCGCAATCCGCCGAGGAACAGCTCGACGACGGCCCGCACGGTCCGGTCGTCGGACGCATCGGGCTCCTCGGGAAGCTGCATCACACCGAGTACCTGGCTCGTGATCATGGTTTCCAGCGCTCCGATAAAGGCCAGGCAAGCCACCTGGGCGTCGATGTCGCTGCGCAGCTCGCCGGCTCCCTGGCCCCCGCGCACGACCCGTTCGACGGACTGGAACAGACGCCCGACCGCGCGGATTTGTTCGGGCTCCGAGAATCGCGACGAGCGCTGGATCTCGAACACCAGCACCTTCACCCAGTCCGGCCGACGCCGGTAGGCGTAGAGCACCAGCCCGGCCAGCGCGTGCAGCTTGTCGGCTGCCGTCCCGGGGCCTTCCGCCACCTGCTCGACGACGCGCAGGAACGCGTTCCAGCGCTCCTCGAAGATCGTACGCAGGATCTCTTCTTTGTTCTTGAAGTAGTGATAGACGAGGCCGTACGCGATCCCGGCCTCGGCGGCGATGTCCGACACGCGCGCCCCGTGGTAGCCGCGGCGCGCGAAGACGCGGATCGCGGCCTCGAGAATGTGCTCGCGCTTGGCGCCGCGGGTCGCGCTGGGCACTGGGACCGCGGCCGCAACAGGGGCGCCGCCCACGGGATCGCCGGCGCGGGAATCCGCGGCGACCTCCGGAGCCGCCGGCGACGGCGGCGCCGACGGGCGTGCCGGGGCAGCCGCGACGGGCGTCTCGACAGTCGGCGGAAGAGCGGCGGTCGGTGCCGGCAAACCTGCGTTCTCCCTTCGAAAATCGGCGCCCGGAGCCGTGGCATTGTACGGAGGGAAGACCGGTCGTCAAGGCGGTGTAGGATCGTTTCCGGGTACCGCGCGGCTTTGGCGACGTCGTCCGCCTCCGATATCCTGCTCGGATGCGGAGCCGTCCTCGCTGCCCTGTTCTCGCCCTGGTGTTGCTGGCATCCTTGTCCGGCGCACTCCCGGCAGCGGCGACGTCAACGACCAGCGCCGGCGAATCCGGGACCGCCGAAGCGCGAGCGATCGACGAGGCGCGCCTCTGGAAGGGGCGCTGGTGTCCGCCGACCGGGTGTGGTCCGCCGGCCCCGGCCTCCGCCGCGAGCATCGGCGGCTTCGCCGCCGCAGCGCTCGCTGCAGTGGCCCTGGCGCGCCGCCGCCGCCCCTGAGTCGCGGCCCCCACCCGCGTGCGCGTCGCCCTCGTGATCGAGCGCTTCGAGCCGCAGGGCGGTGTCGAGGGAGCGGCCTGGCAGCTCGCGCACGGCCTGCTCGCGGCCGGCGAAGAGGTGCACGTGATCGCGCGGCGCAGTGTCGCGGCGCCCGGCATCCGGATCCATCCGGTCTCCGTGTCCGATGTCTGGCAGCCGGCCCGCGTCGCGGCGTTCTCGCGGGCGGCGCGCCGGGCAGCCCCGCGCGGCGCGTTCGACATCGTGCACTCGTTCTCCCGTACACGTCACCAGGACGTGTATTCTGCCGACGGCGGCAGCCACGCTGCCTACATGGAGCGACAATACGCCGGGATCGCGCGCAGCCTGCGCCGGCTCTCACCGCGACACGCGATCCTGCTCGCGATCGAGGCGCGGATCCTCGCCGACTCTTCGCAGGTCGTGCTGTGCCCGTCGCGATTCGTCGCCGACGAACTCGCCGCGAGGCATGACGTGGCGCGCGACCGGCTCGTCGTGATCCCGTACGGTGTCGACCTCTCTCGCTTCGACCCGGCGCTGCGCGCCTCCGTGGGCCCCGAGCTGCGCGCGGAACTCCGCGCGGGCGCCGCGCCCGTTTGGCTGCTGGTCGGCTCGGGCTGGCGCCGCAAGGGTCTCGACACGGCGTTGCGAGCGCTCGCGCTCGCCCGCGCGAACGACACCGTGTTGTGGGTGGCCGGGAACGATGCCGCCGATCCGTGGCAGGCGCGGGCGGCCGCGCTCGGCGTCGGCGAGCGCGTACATTTCCTCGGCCCCCGCAGCGACGTCGAACGGCTGTATGCGGCCGCCGACGCGCTGCTCCTGCCGACCCGCTACGACGCCTTCGGCGCCGTCTGCCTCGAGGCCGCGGCATCGGCGTTGCCGGTCGTCACGAGCGGCGCGGCAGGCGCCGCCGAGGTACTCGGCGAGGGAGGAGTCGTCGTCCCCGATCCCGAAGATGCCGTGGGCTTTGCGGCCTCCCTCGATCGGCTGGCAGACCCTGCCGAACGGCGTGTGCGCGGTGCCGCGGCGCGTGCGCAGGCGGAGCAGCACGGCATGGCTGCGCGAATCGCCGCGGTACGCGCTCTCTACCGCCGCGTTCGGACGTGTCGCGCGGAAGCCTCGGCATGATTCGGGCGCCCCGCTCCGTGTGCTGGACGCGCGGGGAGCCGCCGGACGCGCAGGCGGTGGGCGAGGCGCTCGCCCGCGGCGCGTTCGACGTGCTCGCCGAGAGCCCGCACCGTCGAACCCTGCGCGTCGAAATCCCGGAGCGACTGTTGCTGGTGAAGCACTTCCGTGTCGGCACGGGCCGCTACCGCCGGCGCGAAACCGCCAAGGCGCGGATCGGACGTGCGCCCGCCGACCGCGAGTGGCGGGCGCTCGATGCGCTGCATCGTCTCGGCCTGTCCGTGCCCGAACCGCTGGCACTCGGCGCAGATCCCGACGGCGACCGGTGGCTCGCGATGGCGTGGATCGAGGGCGTGCCGCTGCTGACCGCAGTGCACGTCGCGGCGCCACCGGTCCGCCGCGCGTTGCTGATCGCGCTCGGCCGCGAGATCGCACGGCTGCACGCGGCCGGCTGGGCGCACGGCGACCTGCACCCCGGGAACGTGCTGGTTCGCGGCGGTCGGATCGTCCTGATCGACTGGCAGCGCGCGCGGCCGAAGGCGCTCGCGGCCCCCCGTACGCATGATCTGGCGCGGCTCGAGCACGCGCTCGCGCCGTTCGTGCCGCGCACGGATCGCGTGCGCCTGCGCGCCGCCGCGCTCGGCTTCGAACAACCGTTCACCGCCGCGGACCGCGCGGCGCTGCGGGCCGCCGGGCGCGCGGCGGATCGCCGCGCGGACGAGTTCGCCCGCCGCCGCACCGGCCGGCTGCTGCGGCCCGGAGGCGAGATCGTCCGGGTCGACAGTGGCGATCGGCGCGGACTGCGCCTGCGCTCGCTCGAGGCCGAGTTGCTCGACGAGTTCCTGGCCTCTCACGAGGCCGCACTCGCCGCGCAGGATGGCCGCGTGCTCAAGGACGACCATCGCGCGCGCGTCACCGCGCACGCGCTGCGCGGGCAAAGCCTCGTGGTGAAGGAGGCGCCGTGGCGCGGCCTCGGACGGGCGCTCGCAGACCGGGTTCGCGGATCCGCCGGCCGCCGCGCGTGGCGGGCGGGGCACGGGATCGCGCTGCGACGGGTGGGTGTCGCGCTGCCCCAGGCGTGGCTCGAAGAGCGCCGTGCCGGCGTTCCCGTGCGCTCCTGGGTCGTGCTGGAAGATCTCCGTCCCGCCGTGCCGGCCGCGTTCGCAGTGGAGCACGGACTGGCAGCCGACGCCGTGCTCGACGCGCTCGTGCGTCTGCTGATCGCACTCCATCGCCAGGGCATCGATCACGGCGACCTGCAGGGAACCCACGTGTTCCTGCGCCGAGGACCGTGCGGCCTCGAGGCCCAGCTGATCGACCTCGAAGCGGTGCGCTTCCGTTCCGCACTCCCGGAGCAGCGGCGCATCCAGGCCCTGGCAGAGCTCAACGCCTCGCTACCGGATGCCTTCCCCGACGCGGAGCGATGGCGCGCGTGGCAACGCTACACGCGAGCGCTGCCCTGGCGAGCGGGCGAAGC
>CAYOHN010000319.1:0-4552 GCA_964403735.1 uncultured Spirochaetales bacterium
TGAAGCTCACGATCAGCGGCTGACGCAGCAGCAGGCCGAGCAGGCCCACGCCCGCTGCCAGGACCAGCAGCGCCGCGACCTCGTAGAACAGGGATGTGGCGATCAGCTCGGTCATGGACCCTGCGGGAGCCGTTCAGGAAGGGGCAGAGGGCGGGAGGATGCCCGATCTGCACGTGCCGATCGACTCGTGCGGAGAAGCCGGCGAGGCGGGACGAACTGCAGGGCGGAGACGGCGGGGAATGCTCCGAACCGCGGACTCAGCCGAGCTCGGGCAGACCGACTGCCGCGTGGCTCTCGAGGCCTGCGGCGTCCACGGCGTCGTCCGGGAACACGGCGAAGCCGACGCGCAGATCCACACGGAGACCGGCTTCCGCGAGCGCTTCGCGAGCGCGCCGACTGAGATCGCCGAGCATCGCAGCCGCCTCGCGCTCGGGCTCCGGCACCAGGGCGACGAAACGTTCCGGGGAAGGACGCGCGAGCACGTCGAAGGGGCGGAGCCCCGCGCGCAGCGCGTGTCCCAGTGCAGCGGCGGTCCGCCCGGAGATTCCGGTCGCGTGCTCCTCGGGGGAGAGCCCCACCACCCGGAGCTCGAGCAGCACCATTCGGTGTCCGCGGAGGCGCGAGCGCGCAAGCTCCGCTTCGAGTCGTTCCCGCAACGGACGCGCCGTCGGCAACCCCGTCGCCGGATCGACGTCGGGCCGCTCGGGCTCGCGGAAGGAAGCCAGTGCTGCCAGTACGTGCTGCACCAGGCGTCCGAGCACGGCTTCGTCCGCGGGCCCGAAGCGGTCGCCGAGCAGAGGCTCCTCGGCCACCTTGCCGAGAGCCGAGAGGCTGCCGAGCGGCTCGCCATCGCGAATCAGCGGCATGATCATCGCGGTCGCCACGCCTACGGCCTGCTCTGCGAGCGCCGGCTCGGCCGCCAGATCCGTCACGCGTAAGATCTTCCGGTTGCGCATCGCCTCGGTCGCGAGGCGTCGCTCGAGTTCGGCGAGCGGCGCCCGGCGCCACTGGCCCACGCCACTCCACGCGACGATCCGGAACCGTCCGCTCTCCGGATCGCGCAGCCGCAGCACGGCATCCTGGGCCTCGAGCAGCGACACCACCGACGACGCGGCGAGGTCCCAGAGCGACCGCGCATCCTCGCAGGCAGCCAGCGCGGCAGCGGCCGCGCCGAGGCACTCGTTGCGGCGGGCCTCCCGCTCGAGACGCGCGGTCCGCAACTGCGACGCCAGCTCCTCGGCCAGCGCCAACGCGGCGCTCGCCATCCGCTCCGAGAGCTCGCCGGCTCGATCGCCGCTCCCGCTCACCTCGAGCGCGCCGAGCAGATCTTCGCCCGCCATCAGGGGCAAGGCGGAACTACACAGATCCGTGTCGGTTCCGAGCCCGACGAGCCAGAGCGCACGCCGCTCGGCGACCGCCCGGCCGGGGAGTCCCTGGCCCGGCGCGAGGCGCTCGCGGCCTCCGAGAGGATCCAGCCGCGTCGACGATGCGTGCAGGGACAGCCCGATCTCGATCCCGCTTCCGGTCACGGCGTCGTCGGAGGGGTCGCCCTCGGAATCCGACCCATCGCGCAGCCACAATCGCGCAACGCCGCCGCGTAGACCGTCGGTCAACATCTGACAGGCCGCCGAGAGCCGCGCTGACAGCGGCTCCGGACGCGCGAGCACGCGGCGCAGCTGCGCCTCGACGCGCAGCGACGCCGACTCGCGCAGGATCCCGTGCAGCTCCTCGGCGCGCGCGATGATCCGCGCGTCGAGCCGCGCCAGCTCCTCGACGAACGCCAGATCCTCCTCGGTGAACTGGTTCTGGTGTCGCGCGTGGGACAGGTTGAGAACACCCAGTACGCGGTCCTGGTGGACCAGCGGGGCCGAGATCGCGGACTCGACATCGTCGCGCTCGCGGACGATCTGCCAACTTGTGTGATCCGCCTTACCGTGGAGCAACACGGCGCGTTCTGCCGCAAAGGCGCGCCCGGCGATCCCCTCCCCGGCCCGCACGCGGATCTTCGCGATCAGTTCCTCTTCGATCCCGAGCGCCACCGCGACACGCAGCACGCGCTCGTGGTCGTCCCACAGCATCAGCGATCCGCGATCGGCGCCGGTGGCGGTGACCGCGACCTGCAACACCAGGTCGAGAACACTGCGGCGATCGCGCGTGAGGTCGGCCGAATCCATGATCTCGCGCAGCGCTGCGAGCAGGTCCGGTTTGGAGAACGCGTCGGCGGGGCCGAACGCGTAGAGCATCCGCGCGAGCGCCGGCGTCGTGACCGGCACGCCGCGCGCGGCCACCAGCCGCTCGCGCAGGCGAGGCGGCGCACCGGCGTCGATCACGGCGGCGATCCCCGGCAGCGCCAGTGCCCGCTCGACCTCGACGGTGATCCGACCGGCCAGGTGCTGGGCGATGACCGGGTCGATCTCCTCGAGCACCGCCCTGGCCGCAGCCGGATCCTCGACGATGATCGCGCACACCTCGACGGCGGGATTCGCCTCGAGCAGCGGCACCAGCTCGAGGCCCTCGCGCGAGTGACCGGCAATGACGAGGCGTTTCCGCACGACCAGCATCCCTCCGCGCCGGCGACCGATCCGACCCGGACCCGAACTCGTTGAATCGGGCAACCCCGCCAGCGACTTGAAACCAGGCCGCACAGAAAGCAGTCGTCGAGAAAGGGGCTGCGGTGGATCCGTCAACTCTTGGAGAGTCGGCTCTCGGGAATCGCTTGTCCCCGGTCGGTCGCCAGGCGGACGGGCGGGTGGCCGAGGGCGCCCTGCAGCCGCGCCAGCGCCATGCGCTGCGAGGCCAGCTCCTCGGTCTGGGCGCTCGTCCTGCGGTCCAGCCATTCGACGCGCTCGTGCAGCCCGGCGAGCAGCTCGTCTCCCCGTGCCGCGCGATCGTCGAGACGCTGGATCATCTGCAGCAGATCGGCCGCGAGGAAGTCGCTTCCCGGAGAGAGCCCTGGGAGCGGCCGCCCCGCGGGCTCCTCAGCCTCGCCAGATCGCGCGAGGCCGGGCTCCCTACCGGGTCCGGTCTCGCTCGGCGGCGTCGCGAACTCCGCCGCCCACTCGTCGTATCCCGATGCGTCCGGCGAGAGCTCCGCCGCGGGCGATTCCAGCTCCTCCAGGGGCTCCGCGCCTCGGCGTCCATCTTGGACGCGGCTCCGGCTCTGGACGCGGCTCCGGCTCGACAACGACGAGGCCACCCCGAGCACGAGACCGACGACCGCCCCGATCACCAGCGAGCGTCCGTCGAAACCATCGGCGATTGCGGCGGGCGGCGCGCCGGAGACTGGCGGCATCGGGGACGGGGCCGGCTCGGGCGTTGCTGCCGGCGCTGCCGGTTCGGGTCGCGCAGGGGGGTCCGAACTCGGGGGGGGCTCGGGAGGCGCGGACGGAGCCGGCGTCTCCTGCAGCTCCGCGAGCAGTGCAGCGACGGGATCCTCGGCAGCGTCCGTGATCTCCTCGAGCACCACGCGCGTCTCGGTCGCCGCGGGTTCCCGATCCGTCGCCGGAGGCTCTTCGCGCTCGGAAGGCGTCGATTCCTCTTGGAGTGGCGTCTCCGCCGTCTCGGCGGCCCGGCGCAGGTCGAGTACGACGCGCGGGGGCTCGTCGAGCACCTGGCTCTCGACGCGAACCGGCACAGGCGCGCGGATCCGCGCGAGCGTTCCGCCACCGGGCAGCGAATCCAGTTGCACGTCGGCACCCGCTTCGCTCGTCGCAGTCCGCGAGGTGACGACCGGCCCCAGCTCGGCATCGAGTCGCACCAGGGTCTCGCCCGGCGTCGCGCCCATCGCGATCGCGAACGTGGCCTGCGCGTCCGTCTCGAAAACGACGCGAACGAACTCCGGATGACGCCCGATCCGGACCTCGACGAGCTGCGCGGCGTCCGCCTTCGGCGCGACCGTCGTGACCAGCGCCACGAACGCGAGCGCGAGCAGGCGCGTCGGCGCCGGATGGCTCCGACGCCGCGAGTTCGCGGGCTCTCGAGGGACGGGTGCGATCACGATCCGCCTCCGGACTCCGGTGGCTGCGCCGGGGTCCCGAAGGGAGGGTGGCGCAAACCTCCCCAGCGTGGCGACGAACGCAGATCCGCGTCGACTGAGCGTCGCCACCGGCAACTCGGCGGCAGCTGCGCGGCAACCCGATGGAAACTCGCGCGCATTCGATCAAGGGACCGGTCGCGGCGGCCGATGCTCGGGGTCGGGGGAACGCTGCCTTGAACCCCTATCTCCTGCTCCCGCTCGCCGCATGCGTGACCTGCGCGATGCTCGCGGTCGGAATTCTCGCTCGGGACTCGCGGCACCGAACCAACCGCCTCGGCGCGCTCTTGATGATCGGCGCGTCGCTGTGGGCGGCGTGCGAGGTGCTGTGGAACGCCGCCGACGACCCGGACACCGTGCTGTGGCTCGTGCGCCTCTCCTCGATCGGCTGGGTGGCCATCGGACCCGCGGCGCTCCAGCTCTTCACCGACCTGACGAGATCGACGTCGAGTCGCGTATATCGGATCCTGCCTCTGCTCTATGCCATCTCCGCGTCTTTCCTTCTGATCGATCTCGCCA
>CAYOHN010000320.1:0-4511 GCA_964403735.1 uncultured Spirochaetales bacterium
TCTACGGTCCGCTCTCTCAATGTGCCGTCGATCCGACCGCCTCGCGGATCCTGCGCGAGCGCGCGGTCCGGACCTACCAGTGGATCCAGCTGCTCGACGACGCGTCGGGGCTCGAAGGCGAGTGGCAAGGAGACGCGGCTCCCAGTCCCGCGGCCCGCAGCCTGCTGGCGCTGATCGGCTCGTTCCATCTCCCGTATCTGGTGAAGCTCGCCGCTGCGATCGAGGACGGTTCGTCCGAGTTGGCCTGGAATCCATGGGACCTGCCATTCCGGCGGCCGGTCATCCGCGCGCCAGAACGTCAGAAGGAGCGTGCGGGGCTGCTCTACCAGGTTCGCTGCCTGGGCTGGCTGCGCGCGGCGTTCGCCGAGCTCCCGGCCTCTGCGCGCGAGCAGCTTCGACCGGTCCTCGAAGAAACGTCCTGCTGGGACGCGCTCCAGGCCTCGGAGTCGGAACTCGCGGCCGTCCCGCCGCTCGTGCCCGGATGAGCGACGAGATGACGGAGGGCACCCGGATGCGGGACGGCGAGTGGGACGCTGGATTTCCCGAAGCGCCGGCGACTGTCGGGAGCGAGCGCAAGCGGACCTCTCCTGCGTCAGCTTCGTGCTTGCTCGCGCCGAGATCCGCGCCGCCGTCTGGCCTTCCGCTCCAGCTCCTGGACACCGCGGATGCCGTCGAACAGGAAGGCGAGAGAGAGCTGCGCGGCGTCCGCGCGCGTGATCCGTTTGGCCTGCCAGGTTCGCACGGAGGCGTCGACGGCGCTGAGAATCATCGCCGCGAGCACCTCCGCGCGTGGACGGGGAAGCGACAAGGCGCTCTCGATCTGATCCGCCCAGAAGGAGACGAACGCGCGAACGCGTCGGCGTGCTCCGGACCGGGCGCCCGCCCGCGACAGCGTCCGCTCGAGCGCACCGAGCAGCGTCCCGCGCTCGCTCACGAGTTCGAGATAGACCTCGATCGCGCGACCCATGCGCGCTTCGAAGTCTTCCGTCGCCGACTCGAGGGTCTCCTCTTCGATCCGCCGGTAGACCTCGGCGACCTCGCGATCCCACAGGGCCGACACGACGTCATGGACATCGTCGAAGTAGTTGTACCCGAGTCCCTTGGAGACGCCCGCCCGCTCTGCCAGCCCCTCCATCGTGAGCGCCGCCACCCCGCCCTCGAGCAACAACTCGGCAGCGACGTCGAGCAGCTGCTGGCGGCGCTCCGCGGGCGGAAGGCGGCTCGACCGGATGCGAGGACGCTTGGGGTTCGCAGGGACACGACTCGCCAACGCCGACTTCCCCTCGTTCCCTGGTCGACGACGGGATCGTCGACGCCTCGCAGGCTCTGCTCGAGAAGCGATCCGTCGACCTGGCGAAGCGATGCGGGCTCTCCGACACGGACCGGAGCGAGTTTCCGGAGGAGCCACGCACCCGTCAAGCCCGCCGCGCCCGGAAGCGCGCACTCGCCACGCCGGCGAACTCTCGGAGAGCAGCCATGAACCACGAGGAGATCCGACGCGCGCACGAGCCCAGCCGCTTCGCGGTGGATCGAAGGCTCGCGCTGAAACACTACGTGGCCTGGGCGCGTGCGCCCTTCACGGCGGAGGGACCGAGCCACCTCGCCAAGGCCCGCTTCGCCGCCGGCGGCCCGGGACAAGCTCGGAAGGTCCGGCGCCTACTCGGTCACGAAACCGGGCGGCGCATCCTGCGCGACCGCCCGAACCTCGCCGTCGCGCTCGCCGACGCGGAGCAGCTCGAAGCGCTGCCGGAGGGCAGCTTCGGCCGGGCCTACCACGCGGCCATGAGCCGGCCGGGCGTGGCCCCCGCGTACCTGTTGAGTTCGCTGATGTATCGGGACGAAGCGTTCGACGCCTTGGACTGGTCCGACGAGATGAAATATCTCATGGACCGGGAGCAGCAGACCCACGACCTCACCCACCTGCTCTCCGGATACGGCACGGACCCGCTTTCCGAAGCGATCAACGTGGCATTCCTGATCGGACTCCGCGGAGCGCGCGCCCGCGCCGTGCGCGCACTCACTTGGTCCAGCAAGCTGCGCGCTCGCCCCCGCGTTGCGCTGCGGACGTGGCGCGCGACGATGTTGGAGGCGCATGCGCGCGGTTTCGCCTGCGCGCAGACGATCCCTTTCTACTGCATCTACTGGGAAGAGCTGCTGCCGCTTCCTCTCGACGAGGTTCGCCGGCAGCTCGGGGTCCCCCCGCTCCGATCGCCGATCGATCCGTCCGGCTGGCTGTCGACTCGTTCGCGCGTACCGGCTGAAGACCTCGACTACTCGGATCTCCGCGCCCTCGCCGAAGCCCTCGGCGGCGCCCACGCGGATCCGCGGGACATCGCCGCGCTCTTCGACCTGGATCCCGCCGAGACGCGACTTGCGCTCGACCGCGCGCGGGCGGGAGCGTCGGCCGCGACGCTGCGCGCGCTGGCCCTCCTCCCCGCCCGCAACCGCGAGGGTTGGCAGCGAACTCGACTGAAGCCGACCTGCTGAACGCACTCACCGGGGGCGCGGAAAAGACTCGCAGCGTTTTTCATTGACGTTACCGCCAATAGAAAAGTACAGTCGGCGCGAGATCCGAAAAGGGGAATTGCGAGACTCTGCGCCCGCTGCGCAAGACCCCATCCGGAACCATCCAGCAATGCGGCTCCGTCGAGCATCGTCTCGGCCGTTCGCCGGAGTCGCGCGTCTCCCGAAACGTGGCGCCTCGGAGTAGAACCGATGGGGATGCGCAGGTTCACGTTGCTCGACGACGATGCACGGTCGTTCCGCCGGCACGTCAGCGTCGCCTTCCTGCTCGTCTTGGTCGCACCCGCAGCCGAGGGATTCGAGGCCTTCGACGGTCGTCTCCAGGTACACGGCTTCTTCGAGCAGCAGACGCGCGGGCTCAGCAACAACTTCGATCTGTCCGACGATCTCGATCTCGCCGCGATGCAGCAGATCCTGAATCTCGAGCTCGAGTACGATTTCGCGCCCGACGGTTGGGGTCCGTTCGACATCGTTTCCAGCTTCCTCCGAATCGAGGCTCGCTACGACTGCGTCTGGACCCGTGCATGCGGAATCTTTCCGTCCGCCGACCAATTCGGGAATCGCGCCAACCACCTACCCGGCGTGAAGGCGAGCGGTCGGTCCAGCGGCTTCTCGAGTTCGTTCTTTCTCGGCGACGCGAACAGCGGGCCGGTGAACGAACGGCGCCGGACCAATCGCTTTCTCGAAGTCCGGAACGAGCCCACCCTCGACGGGCGCGACGAAGCGGCGGGCGGGCCCGTCGCGCTCGAGAACCCCGTGCTGGCCTTGCAGCAACCGACCAACAGCCGACGCGTGGCGCGTTTGGACCAGTTGCCAGGCTTCTCGGCGTTTCTGGGCATCCGCGGATCGAACCAGGAGTTCGAGCGGGGGGGAGACGACCCCGGGTTCTTCGTCTTCTCCGAGCAGATCGGCTGCAAGTTCGGCGTTCGCGCCTTCCCGGGCGGCGAGAACGGAGTCGGAAGCCAGATCATCGGTCCGCTGGATCCCAACTGCGATGCGAAGGAGAAAGGCGCCCTGGCGGGGAAGCCGAACCCGTTCAATCCGCTGGACTTCAACCCGGTCCTGACGAACCTCGATCCAGACGGAGACGGCGTCTCGAGTTCCCCCTTGCGCGGATTCCCCCGGATCCCGGGCGTCATCCCCGACGGATTCGTAACCGTCCCGGGTGTCGCCCCCTTCGGGTCCGCTGAGCTGCCGGGCCGGCCCGCTGCCGAGTTTGCACTCGGCACGCTGAGCGGGGGTGGCGGAACTCGCTCCACCGGCATCTTCGTGCCGAGCCCCGGCTTCCAGCGCGCGCAGCGAACCCGCAATCTCGACAGCCCGCGGCAGAACTTCAGCGAGGGGCAGCTCGCGTGGAACCGCGGGGACAGTCAAGGCTGGGAGCGGGAACTCAAAGAGGCCTATTTGGACCTGGAGCTCTTCGACAGCCGACTCTGGATCCGCGTCGGTCGTCAGAACATCGTGTGGGGCACGACCGAGCTGTTCCGGACTACGGATCAGTTCAATCCACAAGATCTCGCGCTCTCGTCGCTTCCGAGCCTCGAGGAATCTCGCGTCGCCTTGTGGTCGATTCGTGGCGTATGGTCCTTCTACAACGTCGGGCCGCTCGAGGACCTCCGGCTCGAAATCGCGGCAAACATCGACCAGTTCGAGCCGTCGGACATCGGCCAGTGCGGAGAACCCTTCACCGCGCTGTCGGCGTGCAACAAGCGCATCGGACTGTTCGTGAACGGCCTGCTGGGGACCGGCCTCGCCGGCGAAGACCGTCCAGACAGCCCGTGGCAGGACATCGAGGGGCTGGAGTTCGGCGCGCGCGTCGAGTTCCGGGTCGGCCGCTTCAGTTTCCAGATCTCGGACTTCGTCGGCTTCGACGACCTGCCGTTCGCCGACATCATCCAGACCTTCGAGCGCCGCGTGGATCCGATGACCGGCCGCCCGATCCGGACGAGCGCGACGGGCGGCTGCACGACCGGCCAGGAGGCGGCGTG